>JANPCW010000844.1:0-4359 GCA_031431155.1 Janthinobacterium sp.
CCGGATACTTGGCCGTATTGGCGTACAGTTCGATTTGCGCAATGGTCTGGTTCGCGAACGAGGAACTCATCACATAGGACGGGTGCCCGGTACCGCATCCAAGATTGACCAGGCGACCTTCCGCCAGCAGGATGATGCGCCGGCCCGACGGGAAGATGATGTGATCGACTTGCTGCTTGATGTTGTCCCACTCGTACTGCCGCAGCGAAGCGACATCGATTTCATTGTCGAAGTGACCGATGTTGCAGACGATCGCCTGGTCCTTCATCCGGGTCAGGTGCTCATGCGTGAGGATATGGTAGTTGCCGGTGCAGGTGACGAAAATGTCGCCATGCTCGGCCGCATAATCCATCGTGACGACCCGAAACCCTTCCATCGCCGCTTGCAGCGCGCAAATCGGATCGATCTCGGTGACCCAGACCTGGGCCGACAAGGCCCGCATTGCCTGCGCCGAACCCTTGCCGACGTCGCCATAACCGGCGATCACGGCCACTTTGCCCGCGATCATGACGTCGGTGGCGCGCTTGATGCCATCGACCAGCGATTCGCGGCAACCGTACAGGTTGTCGAACTTGGACTTGGTGACGGAATCGTTGACGTTAATGGCGGGGAAGGCCAGCTTGCCTTCCTTGTGCATCTGGTACAAGCGGTGCACGCCGGTGGTGGTTTCTTCGGTCACGCCCAGAATCTGCGGCAGGCGCTTGGAATACCAGCCCGGATTGTTGGCCAGACGCTTCTTGATCGCGTTGTACAGGCAGACTTCTTCGTCCGAACCGGGGTTGTCGAGCACCGACGGATCGGTCTCGGCGCGGGTACCCAGATGCAGCAACAGGGTCGCGTCGCCGCCGTCGTCGAGAATCATGTTGGAATAGACCGGGCCGTTGGCGTCGTCCTTCCACTCGAAGATGCGGTGGGTGAACTCCCAGTAATCGTCGAGCGACTCGCCCTTGAATGCAAACACCGGGGTGCCGCCGGCGGCGATGGCGGCCGCGGCGTGATCCTGGGTCGAATAGATATTGCACGAGGCCCAGCGCACTTGGGCGCCGAGCGCTTCCAGCGTGTGGATCAGGACCGCGGTCTGGATCGTCATGTGGATCGAACCGGTGATGCGCGCGCCCTTCAGAGGCTGGCTGGCGGCGAATTCTTCGCGGATTGCCATCAAGCCAGGCATTTCCGTTTCGGCGATCTTGATTTCTTTATTGCCCCACGTGGCCAAGCTGATGTCGGCCACGAAGTAGTCTTGCTGCTGCTGTTGCTGGTGATTGAGTACGGCGTTCATCACGCCCTCCTTTCAGTTAGAAAAAAGTAACGTGAGCGCGGTTGCTGAGAGAATCCGAGCCTGGCGAAAATCAATTTCGTCGCAACGCTCCTCGGACCCGACATAGTATCACTTCAGCGCGCGGTATGCGAAAAAATGCGCCCGCGGTCAGACCGGGGGCGCATTTCGAATGACAGTGCCGGCAGCGCCGGCGGCGATCAGCTCAGGCCGGCTTCGGCGCGCAACAAGGCAACCTTGTCGGTACGCTCCCATGTGAACTCAGGCTCTTCGCGCCCGAAATGGCCGTAAGCGGCACTCTTTTGATAGATCGGGCGCAGCAAGTCGAGCATTTGCACGATGCCTTTCGGGCGCAGGTCGAAATGCTCCTGCACCAGCGCGGCGATTTTCTCGTCCGAGATCACGCCCGTGCCTTCGGTGTAGACGGTGATATTGATCGGTTTGGCCACCCCGATCGCATAAGCCACCTGAATCTGGCATTGGCGCGCGAGGCCGGCGGCGACGATGTTCTTTGCGACGTAGCGCGCCGCGTAGGCGGCCGAGCGGTCGACCTTCGACGGGTCCTTGCCCGAGAACGCGCCACCGCCGTGCGGGCAGGCGCCGCCGTAGGTGTCAACGATGATCTTGCGCCCGGTCAAGCCGCAATCGCCTTGCGGACCGCCGATCACGAAGCGGCCGGTCGGATTAACCAGATAACGGGTGTTGGTCAGCCATTCGCGCGGCAAGACTTGCTTGATGATCTCTTCGATCACGGCTTCTTCAATTTGCTTGTGCGAAATCTCCGGCGCGTGCTGGGTCGACAAGACGACCGTGTCGACCCCGACCGGCTGGCCGTTCACATAGCGCAGCGTCACTTGCGACTTGGCATCCGGGCGCAGCCATGGCAGGCGCCCGTCCTTGCGCAACTGCGACTGGCGCTCGACCAGGCGGTGCGCATAGTGGATGGCAGCCGGCATCAGTTCCGGCGTTTCATCGCAGGCATAGCCGAACATCAGGCCCTGGTCGCCGGCGCCTTGATCGAGGTCGATGCCGGCCCCTTCATCCACGCCCTGGGCGATGTCGGGCGACTGCTTGTCATAACAGACCATGACGGCGCAACCGCGGTAATCGATGCCGAACTCGGTGTTGTCGTAACCGATGCGTTTGATGGTTTCGCGCGCAATTTGAATATAATCGACGTTGGCGTGGGTGGTAATTTCACCGGCGAGCACGACCAGCCCGGTATTGCACAGGGTTTCGGCGGCGACCCGGGCGTGTGGATCCACGGTCAGGACGGCATCGAGGATCGCATCGGAAATTTGATCGGCCACCTTGTCGGGATGGCCTTCCGACACGGATTCGGAAGTAAATAAATAGTCGTTAGACATCGCAAGCTCCTGTTACTGGTTGAATGTTTTGTCGCAGCAATCAGGCGGCCTGCGACGCTTTAGCGATATTTATATTCCGCTTCGCAAGTTGTCTATTAACTCAGCGGATCCTGCATACGTGGTATTTTACGCTTCTTAAAAAAAAATTGACTAGGCAACTAGCCATATATTGAATTCGGTCAGGCCCATGCTAGTTCCTCTCTTTCGTTTCTTGTCGACTTTTCCATTGCCGTTTTTGCACGCCCTGGGGGCAGCTCTGGGCTGGCTCGTGTATCTGGCGGCGCCTTCTTATCGCAAACGGATGCGGGCCAACATGGCGCGCGCCGGCTTTTCCCAGCATTTAGCGGGCGCGATCGCCGAGTCCGGCAAAAGCATCGTTGAATTACCGTTCGTCTGGTGCGCTGCGCCCGAGCGGGTGGCGCGTCATGCCAGCGACGAGAACTGGGACATGGTGCAAGCCGCGCTGGACCAGGGGCGCGGAATCGTGTTCTTGACGCCCCACTTGGGCTGTTTTGAAATTGTGGCCCAGCAAATCGCGCTGCGCACGCCGCTCACCGTGATGTACCGCCCGCCCCGCAAGGCGGCCTTGAAGCCGCTGATCGAAGGCGCCCGGGCCCGCAAGAACCTGATGCTGGCCGCCGCCAATCTGTCGGGCGTGCGCATCATGGCCAAGGCCCTCAAGAAGGGCCAGCCGATCGGCCTGCTGCCGGACCAGGTACCGCAGCAGGGCGAAGGCGTGTGGGCCGATTTCTTTGGCCAAGCCGCCTACACGATGACGCTGCCGGCCAAACTGGCGCAGATGGGCCACGCCCAAGTGATCCTCACCTATGCCGAACGCTTGCCGGCTGGAAAAGGCTTCCTGGTCCGCTTCGTGCCGTTCGACGATCCGCTGGACGGCACGCCGGAGCAACAGGCGCGCGCCATCAATGCGGCGATGGAACAGCTGATCGCGCGCTGCCCAACCCAATATTTCTGGAGCTATAACCGCTACAAGACGCCACCCGGGATTGAAGCACCACCGGCAACGGCCCCCGAAAGCACCCCGCCACGGAAACCGGCATGAGATTCTTGCTGGGGGTGATGTGGCTGCTGCATTGGCTGCCGCTGCCGCTGCTGGGGCGCTTCGGGAGCGCGGTTGGCAGCCTGCTGTTTGCGCTACTCAAAGCACGGCGCCACATCGCACTGACCAATTTGCGCCTGTGCATGCCGGAACTGTCGGAAGCCGAGCGGGTACAGCTTGCGCGCCAACATTTCCAAGCATATTCGCGCAGCGTATGGGAGCGTGGCATCCTGTGGTGGGCGTCGGAGGCGCGCTTGCGGCGCCTGATCAAGATCGACCCGGGCGTTCCGCTGGCCGCCATCGAGGCCGGCCCCACCATCTTGCTGTGCCCGCATTTCGTGTGCCTGGACGTGGCCGGCGTGGCAGCAACGCTCGAAACGAGCTTGTGCTCGATCTATGTGCAGCAAAAGAACGGGCCGTTCGATGAAGTGCTGCTGCGCGGCCGCTCGCGCTTTCGTCCAGTCCAGTTATTCTCCCGCAAGGAAGGTGTAAAGCCGATTTTGCGGGCGATCCGCGAAGGCCTGCCCTACTTCATGCTGCCGGACATGGATTTTGGCCCCAAGGATTCGCAGTTCGTGCCATTTTTCGGGGTCCAGGCGGCCACTCTGACAGCGCCCGGCCGCATTGCCGCCGCCACCGGCGCGGCCGTCATTCCC
>JANPCW010000845.1:0-12430 GCA_031431155.1 Janthinobacterium sp.
ACGATGTCGGCCGCTGCGGCGAGCGCCTGCGCCTTGGCCGCCGAGATCCGGCTAGACAGATTTTTTTGCAAAGCCTGAAAGGTCCGGATCGCCTCGCGCAAAGCCGTGTTCTGGCTGCGTTCGTGGGCCGCCTGCTGTGCAATATCGGGTACCAGGTAGGAGGCCGAGACGATTTGGCGCAGCGCTTCATCGAGCCGCTCGATCGCCACTTTCTCGTGGCCGGCGCTGGACTGGGCTTGCGCCTTGGCATACAGCACCTGGGCATCGGCAAGTTTCTTGATCGCTTGCGCGTTATTGCTTTGCGGGATGCGCTGGACCGCCGGCGACTGGGTCAGCAGTAGCTTGACCAGCCGCAGCTTGCTCTCGAGCGCAGCGCTCAAAGGCTGACTGCCTACAGCGCCGGCGCTGGGTGCGGCTGTCTTGGCCGCGCCCGTCAGCGGCAACGCCAGCGCTGCGGCGCCGGCCAGCATCAATAGTGCCCATGTCCAACCGGGCGGCGCGTTTTTGCGTCGGCGTTGCATCATTTAGCGTCCGCCTTTGGGGCGGCCACGGCCTTGCTCTTGGAGTGGCAGCGGCGGCAGTCCGAGACCGGGAACGCCACCTTGCCATGGCACACGCCGCACTTCTGTCCCAGCAAGATAGCAGCCATGCTGATCTGGTTGGCGCCCTTTTGCGGAATGAAAATGGCCGGATGGCAGTTCGAACAGTCCAGCCATTGGGTATGCGCCTTGTGCGGATAGACCACGTCCGGCATCGAGCCCTTCACTTCGCGCACGATGTTCAAGTCCATCACCATCGGCTTGGCATTCGGGTCGTTACGGTCGAAGCGCGGATTGATCTTGGCTTCGTTGAGCGACTTGACCCAATCGACGCGATTGCCGTCGTTGCTCTTGGGCAGAGGCGCGAACGCGGTCAACGGCGGCTGCAAGGAGCCGGTGCCGTCGTTGGCGGGATCGTGAATTCCATCCTGCATTGGCGGCAGGTTGCGCTTGGTTGGCGGCTGCATCAGGCGATTGAAGGAATTGGCGCTGCCACTCGGCTCGGCAGGGGCCGGCGCAGCGGCGGCCAGCTTCACTTCGGGCTCGGCCGGCGCGGCGGCCGCTGGAGCAGGCGCGGCCGGCTTGGCCGCTTCGGCGGGCGCCGCGTCCGCCACTTTGGCGCTCTTGCCTTTGCCACCGGCCTGGCCAACCATGTAATCGACCGCGGCCTTGAGGTCGGCATCGGACAGACTGGCATTGCCGCCACGGGCCGGCATCGCACCCTTGCCCTTGGTTGCATTCGCGTACAGCGCCGCTGGCCCGGCCTTGATGCGCGGCGCCCATGCGCCGGCGTCGCCCAGTTTCGGTGCCCCGGCCGCGCCGCTACTATGGCACGCGGTGCAGGTGCTATCGTAAATTGCCTTGCCGTTCGAGGCGCCGCCGGCTGCGACAACGGGCGCGGCCTTGGCGGCCGGCTCGTCGGTTTTGGCAAGCTCGGCGCTGGCCGTCTTGCCCTTGGCGCCCGGACCGGCTTGGCTGATCATGTAATTGACCGCAGCGTTCACTTCGGCATTGGTCAGCTTGGCATTACCGCCGCGGGCCGGCATTGCGCCCTTGCCCTTGGTAGCACTCGCGTACAGCGCGACCGGTCCGCCCTTGATGCGTGGCGCCCATGCGCCGGCGTCGCCTAGTTTCGGCGCCCCGGCCGCGCCGCTGTTATGGCATGCCCCGCAAGTGCTATCGTAGATCGCCTTGCCGTTCGGCAGGCCGGCAGCACTGGCACCTAACGACATAAGCATTGCCGTCAAGAGAAATAGCGCTGTGCGCAGCTTGGTTGATTTTGTCATGGTTGCTCCTACTTCTTCTTCGGCACAGCGGCCGGTGGCGCTGCCGCTGGCGGCGCGGCAGACTTGGCTGCGGGCGCAACCAACGAGGTGATGGTGCTCTCATGGACCTGGGTCTTGGTCCCTTTTTTGCCTGAATGGCACAGGTCGCAGTTCTCTACCGACCACGCGATGTTGCCGTTATGGCAGGCGCCGCAGTATTGTCCGTCGATGATCTTGACCATGTTGATTTCATTGCCGCCGGCCTTGAACTTGAAGCCGAGATCGGCGTGGCAGACCTTGCAGCGAAATCGGATCCGGTGGAACCAGTGGGGAAAGACTGCGGGACGCATGCCGGCCGCGTCCGAATAGTTATTGATGACGATATCACCGTATTCGGCGTGGGCCAGCTGCATGTCCGCGATTCCGGCCAGCATGATCAACAAGACCAGCAGCCCTCTTTTTAGTGCAGCACCATATTTTTTTATTAACGACATTTTGACCCACCTTTCGAACGACACCAACATTAAAATTGCAGAAATTTAGAAGCCGCGCGTTGCGGAAAACATGATTGACTTATTGGTTCGATTCGTCTTCGACAGCGTCACTTGACCCGTTGCCGGATCGACTCTGCCGCTTGGCGAGCTACTTCTCGAAATCAGCGCGCCAAGCCGCAGTTGCGTGCGACCGATCGCATAATCGAGACGGTTTTCCCACGCCGCCGATTCCTGGTCCTTGACGCTTCCCAGCAGCGGCAGCAGGGCCTGGCTGTTCAGGCGCAAATCGGACACGAAACGCAGGCGACGAACATTGAATATCCGCTGGTTTTGATAGGAGACCGATGCGCTCGATGATACCTCAAATCCCCGTTTTGACGCCGTGTTCGATTGCGCATTGAGCGGATCCAGATCGCCTTCAATCGTATTGTTACTTTGGCGCACCGCTTGTACTGTCAGATTGCCGGTCCATGCGCCGTACTGGCCGGCCGGCAGGTTGCTCGACGCCTGAAGATTGACGAGCTGAAAAAATTCTCGCCTGCCACCCAAATCGCGGGAATCGCTCGCGCTCAAGCGCACCTGAGCCGAGCCGTCGTCGCGCGACCTATCCCACGATAGCGAGGCACTGTGCGACAGTCGTTTGGTGACGCCGTTTTCCTGCCCGCCTAGTTGATTGCCTTGCAGGCCGCTGAGCGGGTCGCCGGCTTGGCCGTTCGACCTGCTGCTGGCGGCACTCGCCGACAGGCTTTGGCTGCCGTCCATGCTGACCGACGATCCGCCATCGAGTTTGATGCTACGCGCCAGGCTGTGACTGAGCTGCAGCGACAATTGACGTCCGCCGCCCTGGGCGCCGGTCTGGTTCGAGCCAGTGCCCGAGGTGGACCAGTTGTAGTGATAGCTTCCCAGCTCGATCGAGGCCGGCGTATAGCTCACACCAAGGGTTTGGTTGCTGTTGGTCGCGCTCGCGCCATTGCTTTGCGCCTGATTGACGTTGGCAGAGGCGTTGATGCGCGTGAATTGGTTGAAATCATAATTGACGCCGAGGTTGGCGTTGGCGTTGCGGATCCGCGCGCTGGAACCGTTGCTGCCGGCGGCAATGCCACTGGTTTCGTTTTCCAGCGCGAACACACGGGCCCCACCGAACACGGTGAAAGGCTGCTCTTCCGGGCGCCAGAACACCAGGCTGCTCAATTGCACCAAGCGCGAATCGTTTTCGCCCTGTTGCAGCCGATAACCCGAGCGGCCGATGTTGGCCACATTGTCCACCGAAATCGATGGATTCGGGGTGTAGCTGTGCTGCAGTGCCAGATTGTTCTGCACCGCTTGCTCGCCGCTCAGCTCATGGGTGTTGCGGGTGCCGTTGCCGTTCACTTGCAGGCGATGATTTGCCAGCGTGTGCGATAGATTGAGCGCGATGGTATCTTGCCGGTCGACCCCGGTGGCGTCGGTGGTTTGCGTGTTGCGGTCCCAGCCGATCATTGCAGTGCCGCCGCCCGGGCGGAAGTAGTTCTGACTAAAGCCGTAGCGCTGACTGGTGTAGCCATTGGCGATCGCCAGATCGTTGGACGTGCGGCTGTCGCTTTTTTCGAAGTGGGCTTCAAACGGATAGGGGCTGTACGGCAGCGCCGATAACTGACCGCTGCCAGTGATGCCGATATTCTTGCTCGCGGCGCCACCGCCACCACTATCGCGCGACAGCGTCAAACCGAGGGTGCCGTTGACGCGCACGAACCAAGGTTGCCAGATAAAGGTATTGGTGGCTGCCTGCAACGTGGCGCTGACACCCTGCTGGGTTCGGGCATGGTCGTCCGACATATCGCGCCGCACGTTATACGACAAAACACCGCCGTATTTAATCGGAGGCAGCGCAAGACCCCACCCGCCGGCATCGGGCTCGGCCGGAGCGGCCGATGGGGCCGCGCTATCGGTCTCGCTTTTAGGCCCCGCTGTGGGCGGCAGTGCCGCGTGCACCAGTGTCGGGCACAGCAACGCCAGAAGCGCCAGCACCAAAGGTGGCGCGGGCGTTGGCAACTTTAACGGGGGGACAGCGTCAGCGATAACACCCCCGACGCATCCCATGTGAACGAATGCCCGCCATGACTTACTTGGCGACGGCGCCTGCGCCCGATTTCGCGGCCAGCGGCAAAAACTGCGACTGGTCAACTTTTACCGGCGTCTTCGTTTTCAGCTCTGCTACCAGTGCCGCCCATGCCCGATCGCTTTGTTCGCGTTGCGCCAATTCCCCCGCACGCTCTTTGACCTCGTCAAATTCATGCGCCTTGGCCGGCTTGCGTGCGGTCAGACGAAATACGGCTTGCCCTTGCAGCAAACGCAGCGCATCGCTGGTCTCGCCCGGTTTCATCTTGGCAAGCACTACCTGGGTGTCTTCGGGCAGCATGCCCTTATGCAGGTAACCCATATCGCCGCCTTGCTGCGCCGACTCATCGGCGGAATGCTTGCGTGCCAGCGCTTCGAAATTTTCGCCGGCGCGCACCCGTTTGGCGATCGCCTGCGCCTCTGCCGCAGCCTTCGTCCAAGTCGCTGTCGGGCTCGACGGATCGACCTTCAGCAGGATCACCGACACGCGCAATTGCTCGGGCTCGGTGAACTTTTCCTTATGCGCGGCGTAATAGGCTTTAACTTCCTTCTCGCTCGGCTTGACGCCGGTGCGCACCGTCTTTTCAAGCTGGCTCAGCACACTATCCTGGCCCAGCCGAGCCACCAGTGGTGGCAGCATCGTGGCCTTGTTCTTTTTCCATTGCTCGCTGCCGGCATAGCGCTTCTCGTACGACTGCAGTGTTTTTTGAATCTCGGCGTCGTCTGGACGCAATCCCCGTTTCTTTGCTTCGCGCACCAGCAATATGCGCGCGACCAACTGATCGCTCACTTCACGCTGCAATACCGCGATCTCGCCATCGGGCGGTTTACCGTGATAAAACTTGCCGCGCCCGGCCGCACTGAATGCCGCGCCATATTCTTCGTGCGTGACCACGCTATCGCCGACAGTTGCAAAAACGGGCGACCGCTTCGCGACACTAGCGCTCGCGGCAGGTTTGGCTGCCGGATTGGCTGCAACCAGATCGCCTGCAACTACCAGCGCAAACGAAAACATCACCGCGCGCGTTAATTGGTTCGGTACTTCGCTCATAAAGCCTAGCCTCCTCGATAACATTTAAAACTTCAACACAAACGGGTAGACAGGTCACCCTGCCTACCCTTTGAGCCAAGCTAGCACTCATTTACTTACCAACGCACTTACTTGATATGACAAGCCAGGCAAACGGCGCTTCCGGCATTAGAAATACGCAGGAACGTCGCTTGCTGGTCGGTATGCGGGTCATGGCAGCTTGCACACTCGACGAACGGCTGAGCGCCGGTCAGCGTCGCACCACCGGTACCGACCCCGCTAGCATCAGTGCGGGTATAGAGCTGCATGTCGGTCTTCTGACGCCCGGTCGTTCCCGTGTCAACCCACCACACCGCCTTATCGTTGATCATCTTCGAGTCGGCTGCCTTGAAGTCGCCGTCTACCATCGAGGCCCTCGGATAAGCCAGAGGCGGTACCGGTATGGTGGTAACCGGTCCGCCACCGTATTGAATCCCGACCGGATGGTCGTTCTGCAGGTCCTTGCCGATCAGGGCAATGTTGGTAGCGCCCGTGATCATATTATTGCCAGCCCAAGTACCGGCCTGTACTGACGCGCCCGTCGAGTCGTACCCCCCGGAGCCCGGCGCATTGATCATCACGTTCATTGCCTGCGTGCCGTCATGACAGGAAAGGCAGGCCAGCGACACGGAACCGACCGGTACGGTTACACCATCCAGACTGGAGGTTCCCAGACTGTTGTAAGTTGTGTAAATAGTCGGCGCGGACAGCTTGCGGTTCCACAGTGGCACCGCGGCCGATGTGTCGGCGCCGTGGGGCGTATGGCAGAACACGCAGATTTCGCCGGTACCGGCGGCGGTAGGGGTGAACTGGTTGGTACCCGTACCGGTGGTTGAGAGGTTATGCTTGGTGTTGGTGATCCCTGATCCTGCCGCGAACGCCTGCGGACCGCCAATGACCCCGACCGTCAATAAACCGATGGCTATGCTGCTGGCCAATCGCTTCATGACGACTTTCGTCAACGCTTTTTTCATGGTGTCTTACCCTGCCTTTCTTTATTATCGTATTTTAAGTCAAGCCCACTAGCTTAACTATTTTTGATGTGTTCGAGTCTTATTGAGCAAGTTTCAGGCCAGATGAAAAATTGATCCAGGTCAAGTATTTGGCGCATCCATGCTACGTTACTTGCCTTTCCGGTCAATGCTGGTTCCCGAAAACAGGAAGCACTCCCTGTTTTCGGGAACCGCATGCTATTTCTTGACGACCGCGGGGCTCTTGACCACCGCAAACCCTGCGTCTGCAGCGAGCTTGGCCGGACGATAGATATCGACCTTGCGGAAGAACTGATCGACCATGTAGACGCGCCCGTCGCCATCGATCGCAATCCCGGAGGGGAGCATGTACTTGGCCATGCCGTCCCGCTCCGAGCGACTGCCTACCGCTAACAAGAGTGCGCCGGCCGGGTTGAAGATCTGGAAGTTGCCGAATGCGCTATCGACGACATACACGTTGCCATCGGGATCGGTGGCCACTTCCTTGGGCCGGGAGAATTGCCCGCTGCGCCGGCCAATTGTGCCGAATTCACGCACGAACTTGCCGTCCGGGTTGAACACCTGCACCCGGAAATTGCCGCCGTCGACGACATACAGCAAACCATCCTTGCCGATCGAGACGTCGCGCGGTAAATTGAGCTCGCCCGGCGCCGAGCCGCGCTTGCCGATATCGAGCAAATGCTTGCCGCTTTGGGCGTCGAACACGCGCACCCGATGCGCATCGCTATCCACGCCGCCGGTGTCCACGACATAGATGCGCGTGCCGGCGGCATCGACCGCGATGCCCGATGGACGCACAAACGATTTCCCGTCGGCCAGCAAGGTGCGCAGATGCTTTCCGTCGACGTCGTACACCTGCACCAGTTTGGCGCGGCTGTCGACGACGTACAGATTACCTTTGCCGTCCACGTCGAGCCCCATCGGGGTGCCTAGCTTGCCTTGGTCGTCGTTATCGCCGATCTTGAACGAGCGCTGCCCGGGGATGTCGAACACTTCCACCGTGCGCTGCTGGGTGTCGCCGACAAATACCCGGCCATGAAACACCGCGACGCCGTACGGCTTGGCCAAGCCTTCGCCACTTTTTATCTCGCCAGTCAGCATCCGCCGCAGGCCCGCATTCTTGTCTTCCTTGACGACATCGGCGGTGCTGTAGATACTACGCTCGTAAATGAAGCGTGCTTCTTCCGGCGCCGCCGGAAACACCGGATTCGGTTCCGGCTTGAAGCTCTGGGTGGGAGCCACGCCACAACTGGTCAGCAGTACAACCCCGGCCAATTGAAGAACGCCCAATAACGCCTTGCCGGAAATCTGTTTTTTCAATTTCATATTTTTCATCCTCTTGTGTCAGATGTACGCAACCCGAAAATAAATTGCGCGCGTGCGTTGATCTAGCAAACTACGTGCCACTTATTGAAGAAACGCTCTTCAATGCATGAAAGCAACACAGTGCCCGAATCGGGCATCAATCTTGCGTAACTTGCTGCAGAGATCCATTTGGATTTCTTTAAAAGCCGCATCATGCGGCCCGCGTTACCAACCTGCTTTGATAAAAATGACTCGAAACCCACTGCTTGCCATTCCGCGCACTTTGCTGCCACGCGCTTTTCGCGCCTCACGCCAACTCGCCTACCTGCTGCTGCTCTGGATCGCCGGTAGCTTTTCGCATGTGCTGGCCGGCCCCCATAGCGCACCGGGCGGCGCGATCAGCCCGGCCGTCATCTATCACAATTATTGCTCAGTGTGCCACGGCGACAAGGGCGATGGCAAGAGCCGCGCGCAAAACAGCCTAAATCCGCCGCCGCGCGATTTCACCACGCCGAGCGCGGCCCAGCTAACCCGTGCCAGCATGGTCGAGGCCGTGAAAAACGGGCGCAGCGGCACCGCGATGACTCCCTGGAAAACGGAACTGAACCAGAAGGAAATCGAAGCCGTGGTCGACTATGTGCGCAATAGCTTCATGCCGGCCGCCTCGTTGTCCGACAGCAGCCGCGGACGCATCGTGTACAGCAAGAATTGCTCGGTGTGCCATGGCGAAAAAGGCGACGGCAAGAGCCGCGCCCAAGCCAGCCTGAATCCGCCGCCGCGCGATTTCACCTCCCCCGCAATGAGCGCCGAAATGACCCAGCAACGGATGATCACCTCGGTCACCTTTGGTCGTCCCGACACGGCAATGGCCGGCTTCAAGAGCCAGCTGAGCAAGGAAGATATCAGCGCGGTGGTCGATTACATCCGGGCCGGCTTCATGGCTGGCACCAACACCGAAGGCATTTCTGGTATCCGCAACGGGCGCCGCCTGGCCGCGCGCGACGGCTCGAACGCGCCCGAGGCGGCGCCGGTGCGCGCGGCGCAGGCGCCCGTCAACCAGCCGGTGGTGGCCAATATGGCGGCGCCGATGCCGAAAGCGCTGAAAGGCAATGTCGCCAAGGGCGGCGCCTTCTACATGGCTAACTGCGCCACCTGCCACGGCAGCACCGGCGACGGTCGCGGCCCGCGCGCCTATTTCATCAATCCGAAGCCGCGCAATTTCCTGCACCCGTCCTCGCGCCAGCAGTTCAATCGCAGCGCGCTGTTCGACGTGATTTCGGACGGCAAGCGCGGCACCGAGATGCCGGCTTGGCGCCAGGTGCTCAATGAGCAGGAAATCGCCGATGTGAGCGAGTTCGTGTTCCAGCGTTTCATCAAGCCAGCCCCGGCAAGCGCGAAGCTGGCGAAAGCTGCGAAGTAATGCGAGTCCGTGTTCCCGCCCTGCTGGCGCTAACCTTGGCGTTGGCGCTGGCGGCCTGTTCCGATAGGGCGCCACCGGCAGCGCTCGCGCCGACAACCGCGAGCGTTGCCAAGCCCGCCAGTGCCGAGCACGAACTGGGGCGGCGCATCTACAATTTCCGCTGCTATTTTTGCCACGGGTATTCGGGTGTTGCGCAAACCTTGGCCAGCACCTATCTCGAGCCGCGCCCGCGCGACTTCAAGGCGACCGCGCCGGATCAACTGAGCCGGGAGAAGATGCTGGAAGCGGTCAAGAACGGACACCCCGGCACCGCCATGCGCGGCTTCGACGGGATCTTGAAGCCGGCCGAGATGGCGGCCGTGACCGACTTCGTGCGCCAGGAATTCATGGTCGCCAAAGCCGTCAACACGCGCTACCACACCAAAGAGAACGGCTGGCCCGAGCACGAACGCTACGCTGCCGCGTTCCCGTTCGCGACCGGGAAAATCGCGCTCGACACGGCGCCCGAGCAACTGACGCCGGGGCAAAGGGCCGGCCGGCACTTGTTCATGTCGAGCTGCATCAGCTGCCATGACCGCTCGAAAGTCAATAAGCCAGGGGCGCCCTGGGAGTCGCGTCCGCTGTCCTATCCACGCAATGGCTTTGTGCCGGGCGACAACTACGCATCGCCGGGCACCGCGGGAAAGGCCAGCGCACCGAAGGTCGACGCCATCACCAGCGCGACCCCCTATCACCTGCATGACAAGGCGCCAGCGCTTGCGAGCTTGTCGGACCAGGAGCGGCGCGGTGAAACCATTTTCCAGCAAAATTGCGCATTTTGCCATGCCGCCGACGGCACCGGACGCAACTGGATCGGCAGCTTCCTCGAACCCCATCCGCGCGACTTAACGGCGGCCGCGTTCATGTCGAGTATGACGCGCGAGCGCCTGGCCGGCGTGATTCGGGACGGCTTACCGGCCACTTCCATGCCGGCCTGGAAAGCGGTATTGCCGGAATCGGATGTGCAGGCGCTGGTCGCCTACATCGGGCGCGCCTTTCACCAACTGGCGCCGGCGCCGTCAGCGCCCGTTGCCAGCAAGACGCCTCAGAAGTAATGCAGACCGACACTATTGATACCGAAGGATCGGCGTTGGCCGGATCAATTGATTGCTTTTCGGCACGCGAGTGCGCGCAAATGCCGTTAACTTCTTGTTAATGCGCGCATCCCGAAAATTCCCGATCTTGGAAATTCACACTAGAATTTTCCTGTTTCCGGGAATAACATCGAGCGTGCATTGAACGCGTGGCCTCAGGCAAGGGCAGCAACCAAGGCGTGTTGCGCGCGCCGGTGGCACATTAATTGCTCTATCCCAACAATGTAGCGTCCGCTTTACTGTCGGACATTTTTTTTACCATCTAGGAGAAACAATGAAATTTCCAATCATCAGCGCCACAATCGTCGCAGCATCGTTGTTAGTGGCCGCACAAGCCAGTGCTGCAAGCGGCAAGGAAGTCTATGACACCACCTGCGCCGCATGTCATGGCGCCGGCATCGCAGGCGCCCCTAAGGTTGGCGACAAGGCCGCCTGGGCCCCGCGTGTAGCGACTGGCGCCAAGGCCATGCATGCTTCCGCTATCAAGGGCAAAGGCGTGATGCCGGCCAAGGGCGGCAATGCAGCGCTGTCGGACGCCGATGTTGCTGCTGCGGTCGATTACATGATCGCCCAGTCGAAGTAATCTCGACCCAGTTGTATGGTTGACCAAGGCGCACGCTTAACCCGTGCGCCTTTTGACGATTTCGCCTCGAACACTCGATGCATGCCGGCGCCCACCCGCGCCGCGTCTGCGTGCTGTCGTGCAGCGAATGATGCAAAAAAGCAACAGAACAGCGCAAGGCCATAAGCACCGTTCGTCACCCTGACATCGAGGCAAACCCTGTGTGAACGCATCGCAGCGAAGCCGGCAACACAAAATATCGCATTGACATTAGCTACACTGCTCTAAAATGGGCATTTTCAAGGGAGTGCGCCTTGCGCAAATTCATCGTTTCAAACCTGTTGCTGCTCATGTTCATGGTCGGTGCGGCGTCAGGATTTTTCGTCAGCAATGCCGGTTGGTGGGGCTTGCACCTTGGCGAGCGCGATCTTGAGCGCCTGTATCACACCAGCACCGACAACCTGGCCCAGGTATCGTTGGTTGAGAATGGTTTGCTGCAAGGGCACGAATTGTTTCTCGATATACTGAACCGGCAGCCGGTGTCGGTTGCCGATACCGATGCACTGGCGGTCGCCGATCGCACCTTGAAGGCCCAGTTCGATCAATTGCAAAAAACCGGAACCCAGCGTGCTCAGTGGGCCCAGATTGCCAGCCAGTATGCGCGGGTGTCCGAGAGCCGCACACATTTGCTCGCCACGATTGCAGAAAATCCGGACGGCATCTATCGCCTGTACGCCACCGAGACGCTACCGCTGTTCGATCAACTGCATCAAGTGCTGCATCAGCTGGCGCCACTGACGATCCAGGAAACTAGCCAGGTGTACGCCACGGCCGCCAAAACCAACCGTGAGGCACGCGATGCCCTGCTCGCGCTGTCCTTGCTGGCCACGGTATTTTTCTGTTTCGCGGCATGGCTGACTTACCGGCAAGCGCTGGAAGGGCGAAAAAAGACGGTGCAACTGGTGCGCGAACACGCGCTGTTCAAGACACTGTTTGAGGGCACCAGCGATGGCGTCATCATGCTCAGCAATAACAAGATTATCGATTGCAACCGCGCTGCATTGCGCCTGTTCGCCGCGCCCAGCACGACCCAGCTCGCCAGTGCCGATTTTGGCGCAGTGCAGCCGGCGCTGCAACCGGATGGCAGCGCGTCCGACAGTGCGTTTCGGGCCCGGATCGCAGACAGCATCGGATCGACCCGGACCCGCTTCGAATGGCATTTCAAATCGCTTGACGGTCACGAGTTCCCGGCCGAGGTCACCATCAATGCGGCCCACGTCGCGCATGCCAGCATTATTCAATTGACGGTGCGGGACATTACCAAGCGCAAGCAAACGGAAAACTCGATGCTGCTGGCCAATCAGGCGTTTGAAAATTCGCTGGAAGGCATCACCATCACGGATGAAAACAACAAAATCCTGACCATCAATCACGCCTATTCCACGATCACCGGTTACGCGCCCGAGGAGGTGATCGGCAAGAACCCGAGCGTACTCAGTTCGGGCCGGCAAAGCCAGGAATTCTATGATGACATGTGGGCATCGCTCAATGCGC
>JANPCW010000846.1:0-1706 GCA_031431155.1 Janthinobacterium sp.
AGCGAACGAGCGCGGCGTCGCCGGGTTGAAGTAGGTAAATTAGACGTTCGGGCAATCGTCGGGCGCTCTAAAGGAACTAGCGGAAACTCCGTCGTCCTGGCGAAAGCGGAGACCCATAGCCGATGGATTTTAGAAACAAGCATATGAATAGGATTTTGCGATCATGAAACGACTTGCACATTGGATGATGGCATCGCTGCTGGCCTTGATGTTCAGCGGCGCAGGTGCGGCCGACGTTCTGCTCGGGCCTGGCGATGTGCTAAAGGTATCGGTCTACGGCAGCCCGGATCTATCCCTGGAAACGCGGGTCAGCGAAGCGGGCAGCATTACGTTTCCGCTGATCGGCCAGGTCGGCGTCGGCGGTCTTTCCGCCTCGACGGCTGAAAAGAAAATCGGCGGTCTGCTTGAAAGCGGCGGCTTTGTGCGCAAGGCGCAAGTAAACATCCTCTTGACCCAGATGCAAAGCCAGCTCGTGTCGGTGCTTGGTCAGGTCAATCGCCCGGGCCGCTATCCGATCGACGGCAAGCGCAGCCTGATGGATCTGCTGGCCGCCGCCGGCGGCATGAATGCCGAGGGTGGCGACACTGTCAGGCTGATCCGCAAGCGCAATGGCGTCACGACCAAGGATTCGATCGACATCGTACAAATGATCCGTACCGGCGAGTTCGGCCAAAACTTTGACCTGGCGGCCAATGACGTGATCTTCGTCGAGCGCGCGCCCCGTTTCTACATCTACGGCGAAGTGCAGCGCCCCGGCGCATTCCGTATTGAGCGCGCGATGACGGTTCTGCAGGCATTGTCGGTCGGCGGCGGCTTGACGCCACGCGGCACCGAGCGCGGCATGCGCATCAAGCGCCTTGACGCGGCGGGCAAGGTGCAGCTGGTCGACGCCAAGCACGATGATTTAATCCAGATCGATGACGTGGTCTATGTCAAGGAAGCCTTGTTTTAAAGGCGCGTTGTCGATCGCCGGCTTATGGATCCCCGCCGCTGCGGCGGCAACAACAGGAGCACTTCCAAAGGATTTTCTTTAGACGTTTCCAAGAATATACCTCCGGCCAAGGCGAGCCGGATTCTTATCACTAAAGCGTTGAAAGTTGTCAAATGAATTTCTCTCAGTTCCTGTTGATCTTGCTGGCGCGCAAAAAAATCGTCCTCTTCACGCTATTTGCAACGGTAGCGACCACGCTCCTTGTCAGTTTGCTGCTCCCCAAGACTTATAAGGCAACCAGTTCGCTGGTGCTGAACTACAAGGGCGTCGACCCGGTCACCGGATTGACCATGCCCGGCCAATTGCTGCCCGGCTATATGGCAACCCAGATCGACATCATCAGCAGCAAGAACGTTGCGTTGCGTGTTGTCGACCAGCTCAAGCTGGCACAAAGCCCCGCCGTGATCGAGCAGTTCAACGAAGCCACCGATGGCAAAGGCACTGCGCGCGACTGGCTGGCCGACCTGCTATTGAAAAAACTGGATATTGTGCCATCGCGCGAGAGCAGCGTCATCGACATCAGTTTCAAGGGAGCGGATCCGCAATTCGTTTCCGCCGTGGCCAATGCGTTTGCCGACGAGTACCAGAAAATCAATATTCAGCTCAAAGTGGAGCCGATGAAAAAGGCGTCCGCTTATTTCAATGAACAAACCAAATTGTTACGCGATGGCGTAGAGACCGCCCAGGGCAGGATGTCCAAGTATCAGCAGGAACA
>JANPCW010000847.1:0-2489 GCA_031431155.1 Janthinobacterium sp.
TCGGCCAGGCGCTGCTCGCGTATCTGCGGCAGGGACGACCAAAGACGGACTTTAGAGAAATCTTCATCCGGAGCCGCGCCCCTTACAGGTGCTTTGAAAGCGGATCCAGTTTATATACTCCTATCCGTCGACGGATCGAAGCCGCTGGGATCGATCCTATCGGTAAAAGTGGCCCCCACACGTTTCGACATGCGCGTGCTGTGAGCCTGCTCCGCGCTGGCCTGTCGACGAAGATCATTGGTGACTTATTGGGACACCGATCAACGGCATCGACAAGCCCCTACCTGAAACTTGCTGTCGAGGACCTTCGAGCTGTTGCACTGGAAGTGCCGGGCCGGAGGGATCCATCATGAAGACCAGGTCACACAGCGATGACGACAGCATCAATCGTCATTTGCAGAAGATGTCGTTTCGTTCTTCACGTACGCCAAATGTATATCGATGCATACTTCGAGCCTTCCAGCGCTTCGTCAAAGAGCACCCATATGAAATCCAAATTGGGCGCGTAACGCTCGCGGCGTGGTTGCATGATCGCGCCGCCAACTGGCCAATGCATCTCGTGATTCATAGGGCGCGCATTATTGACCGCTTCCTTGATTTCCTCGCTGAGGAAGGTTCAATCTCGGAAAACCCGTTCTCTCAACTCCGGTGCCTTTACGGGCAGCGTACGTCGACGCCAATCGTGCGGGCATTGCTTGCAAAAAATCCCGAGGATGCCCTCGAATTATTGCGGCCATTACCCCCTTACGCCAGTTTCATGGGGAAATTCCTGCAGGACCATGTCGCCTTGATGCGGTCACTCGGTTACCGTTACCACACCCAGGCTGAACGCTTCCTGCGATTTGATCGTTTCCTTCAAGGGCGATCGGAGTTAGAAGACAAGCCGCCAGCAATCCTACTGAAGCATTGGGCATCAGCATATCCGTCACTTACGCATGCTTGGCAATGTGAGGAGCTCGGGCGCGATCTTGCCAAAGCGTGGAATCATGTTGACCCAGATACCGCCGTACCGAGACGAGATCGTTACCTGAAGCGTGAGATCGACCAACGGCAACGGCGGCCATACATTTACACAGAAAACGAAATCCTACTCCTATTGGAAACAGCTCTTGAGTTTCCCTCGCCGCGGGCGCCGCTGCGCCCACGCATTCTGTACATGATGCTGGTCCTTGCGTATTGTGCGGGTCTGAGGATTGGCGAAATCGTTCATCTGGATTTGGGCGACGTCGATCTGCATGACGGCACGGTCGCGATTCGTGACACGAAATTCTTCAAATCCAGAACTCTACCGCTTGCTAGCAGCGTTGTTACGGCCCTTGAAGAATTCCTCAACGCCAGACGGCTGGCTGGCGCACCGCAGGAACTAACATCCGGCCTGTTCTGGCATGAACAACGTGCCGGGCGCTACTCTTACGTCATGACAGAGAAGCTGCTGGTGCGGGTGCTCAGGCGTGCTTGCTTGAAGCCTGCCGCTGAACGAAAGGGGCCGCGTATCCACGATCTGAGGCACACCTTCGTCGTCCACCGGATGCTAACGTGGTATCAGGAAGGAATAAATCCACAGTCACGCTTGCCTTACCTCGCCACCTACATGGGCCACAAGGATATAAATTCCACGTTGGTCTATATGACAATTACGCAAGAGTTGCTGCAACTTGCAAGCGATCGTTTCCGTGCATTCGGGGCCCGCAATCTCCAGACATGTGAAGGGAGCCGGTCATGAAGCGGATCGACCCACTACCTGAATTAATGCGCGCCTTCTTCTACGAACGTTTGGTCGAGCAACGCAATGTGTCCGCCCACACCGTTCGATCCTATCGCGATACTTGGCGGCTGTTTCTGCGCTATACCGCAGCACACCAGAAACGGGCTGTGGTCCACCTCGTACTAGGCGATCTGACCGCCCACAACGTGGCAGAATTCTTGAAACACTGTGAACAAGATCGCCATGTCTCAATCGGGACACGCAACTGTCGACTTGCGGCATTGCGCAGCTTCTTTGCATTCGCCGCCGAGCGTGAGCCAGCATCATTCGCTCAGTGCGCCGCCATACTGCGGATTCCGATCAAGAGAGGGCCAATGGCAGCACCTTGCTATCTGGAGTCGCGTGAAGTCGAAGCCATCCTCGCTCAACCAAATCGCACCTGTATCGAGGGACAGCGCGACCACGCGCTGCTTTCCTTCCTTTACAACACGGGTGCCCGCATTCAGGAAGCACTCGATGTATGCCCAGGCGCGATAAGATTCGATGCTCCGGCTTGCGTACGATTGTTCGGCAAGGGACGCAAGGAACGGATCTGTCCACTTTGGCCGGAGACAGCTGCGCTGCTTAAAGCGCTGCTAAAGCGCCAGCCACGCGCAGACGACGTGCCGCTATTTGTGAACCGCAATAACGTGCCGCTCGGTGCATCGGGCGTCAGGTTCAAACTGGCACAGTATGTCGTGGCTGCATCACGAAAAATGCCGACGCTCTCGTCAAAGAAGGTCAC
>JANPCW010000848.1:0-2914 GCA_031431155.1 Janthinobacterium sp.
GAAATGCTGGCCGACGAGATTGCCTGGTTCCTCAAGTTTTCGCCCTCCGGTGCCCGCAAGTACATCCGCGATCTGCGCGATGCGGGCGTGATCGAGTTGGCGCGCTATATTGAAGGCACAGCGACCTATCTAGGCAAGGCGGTGTACCAGTTGACACCTGACCCTGACCGCGTACGCGCCTTCCTGGCCGCCATCTTGCAGCCAAAGCGCGACGGCGCAACGCCGAAAAAAGAACGTCCCGGCCTGCGCGAGCAGAACGTGGCGGGAAACGGGCGCCACTTTCACATCCTGGCCGACGATACGCACTATGCGATCCGGGTCAATCGCGCGCCGGTTCAGCGCGACCCGCTGGTGGCTGCATTATTTGGTTCTGCCCCGTCGCGCATGCGCAAAGAGTAAACCGGGCGTGCGCCAAATAGGCGCACGCAGGCGCACGCTCGCGCTGCGAAGCGTAGCGCTAGGGTATCGCTTGCCTTTCACCGTTTCTTGATGCTGATAGGAAATGGGTCTATGATGGCATGAATCAGCTCGTTACCATTGATCCTCCATGCCCATCTATTATTTGCGCCGTCTGACGTCTGCCGAGCGCACCAAGAACGCCAACCGGCATCTTGGACTCGCGCTCACCTTCGTAGCTGGCGCAACCAATGCCGGCGGCTTCCTGGCGGTCGGCCAATATACCTCGCATATGACCGGCATCGTGTCGGCCATGGCCGATGACCTCGCCTTGGGCAGCATCGGGTTGGCGCTGGCCGGACTGGGCGCCTTGTTGTCATTCATTGCCGGCGCCGCTTGCTCGGCCATCCTGTTCAACTGGGCCAAGCGCCGGCATCTATACAGCAAATACGCATTGTCGCTGCTGCTGGAAGCTGTGCTGCTGCTGATTTTTGGACTGCTTGGCGCCAATTTGGCACAACGCATGGGTTTGTTCGTTCCCGTGACCGTGACACTGCTGTGCTTCATCATGGGACTGCAAAATGCAATCATCACCAAGATTTCGCAGGCCGAGATCCGCACCACCCACGTCACCGGGCTGGTCACCGATCTGGGCATTGAACTGGGCAAGTTGTGCTACTGGAACAGGACCGAGCGTACAGCGCCGGTGCTGGGCAACCGGGATCGGCTGGCCTTGCTGGCAAGCCTGCTGACGATGTTCTTTGTCGGGGGCGTGGCGGGCGCAGTCGGATTCAAGCATCTCGGATACCTGTCCACCGTGCCGCTGGCGGCAGTGCTGGTCATGTTGGCCGCTGTGCCGATCGCCGATGATCTCACGGTGCGCATGCGCAAGCAATTCGCAACCGTTCCCAAGCGGGAATCGGATCGCGCTCTGTAGCGCAACCCTGCGTGCAAGCAAAGCTTGCGGCGCCTCAGCGGTCGGTGCGGTCGCGTACAGATTTGCCTTATTTTTTAGGTTAGGCTCGACCTGACCGGCTCCGTCGGTCCGACTTTTCTATCCTGAGGAATATTGATGACAACCAAAATTCAAGTGGTTTTTTACAGCTCCCACGGTCATATCTACCAGATGGCAGAGGCGGTCGCGGCCGGCGCGAGCGAAGTGCCCGAGGTCGAGGTCACGCTATTGCAAGTGCCCGAACTGGTACCCGACGAGGTGCTCGAAAAGAGCGGGGCCAAGGCGGCGCGTGCCCGTTTTGCCCACATCCCGGTGGTAAAGCCCGAGCAGTTGCCCGAGGCCGACGCGATCATATTTGGCACGCCTACCCGGTTCGGCAACATGTGCGCCCAGATGCGTAATTTCCTCGATCAGACCGGTGGCCTCTGGATGAGCGGCGCACTGATCGGTAAGGTCGGCAGCGTGTTCACCAGCACCGCGACCCAGCACGGCGGACAGGAATCGACCGTGCTTAGTTTTCATACCACCTTGCTGCATCAGGGCATGGTGGTGGTCGGGGTGCCGTAGTCGGAGCAGCGCCAAATGACCATCGCGGAAATCACCGGCGGCAGCCCGTACGGCGCCGGCACCATCACCGGCGGCGACGGCGCGCGCCAGCCGAGCGAAAACGAACTGGCCATAGCGCGCTTTCAGGGCAAGCATGTGACCCAAATCGCCAAGCGCCTCGCCAGTGGCAAGGCGTGACCAAGCCGCTTCCCTAGCCCTTTCCTAGCCAGACTCCGGCGGAATGTCCAACTCCGCCGGGCAGTGATGCTCCTGCTGGACCCTACCGATCCCCTACCGATCCCTACCGATTGAATTTTCTGCAACCAGCCCCCATTTAGGTTGCTGAGGGGCGTTGCGCCTGTTTTTTCATTCGTTTTACTTGACAAGGAAGTGCTATGTTACCAACCGCAAAATCACTCGAACACACACAAGTACCGCAGGTAACCTTCAAGACCCGCAGCGCCGACGCGTGGAGCGACGTGACGACCGACACCCTGTTCAAGGGCAAGACCGTAGTCGTGTTCTCGCTGCCGGGCGCCTATACCCCGACCTGTTCGTCCACCCATTTGCCGCGCTACAATGAACTGGCCGGCGTCTTCAAGGCCAATGGCATCGATGAGATCGTCTGTATCTCGGTCAATGATGCGTTCGTGATGAACGAATGGAAAATCGGCCAGGAAGCCGAGAATGTGACCTTGATCCCGGATGGCAACGGCGACTTCACCAAGGCCATGGGCATGCTGGTCGACAAGCGCGACCTTGGCTTTGGCATGCGTTCGTGGCGCTACTCGATGCTGGTCAGGGACGGCATCATCGACAAGATGTTCATCGAACCCGAACAAGAGGGCGACCCGTTCGAGGTATCGGACGCCGACACCATGCTCAACTACATCAACCCGAAGGCCAAGCTGCCTGAGCCGGTAGTAATTTTTGCCAAGCCCGGCTGCCCGCACTGCGCGCGCGCCAAGGCCACGCTCAAGGCGAACGGTGTAAGCTATACCGAGATCCCGATGAGCC
>JANPCW010000849.1:0-4717 GCA_031431155.1 Janthinobacterium sp.
GATCCAGCAGCGCCACCAGCAGTGTGCCGGCAACTACTACCAGCATGGGCGCGCTGCGCACGCCCGTTTCAACCAGGGCCGGGGCCAAGCCGCGGCGCCGCAGGATCGGTCCCATGTAACGCCGGGCAAGCAACAGGGCAAGCACGGACGCCAGGCCAAGCGCGGCGCTCGGAACATGGATCGGGTCGAGCCCGCCCAGCAAGGGTTTAAGCTGCCCGGCAGCAATCAACAATACCGCGCCGATGGTAAATCCGCTCATCACGGGGCGCGACAGGAAGTTGGCCAGAAAGCCCAGGCGCAGCATGCCGGCCAGCAACAGCACGACCCCGGAAATGAGCGCCAGCTGTCCGGCCAGGATCAGGTAGAGGGTCGACCCGGCGGCCGCCAGCGGAGCCAGCGCGGCGGCCGTCATCAGCGACACGATCGCCATCGGGCCGATCGACTGCGTCATGCTGCTACCGAACAACGCATAGCAGACCGGCGGCACGATGCTGGCATAAATGCCGACCACCGGCGGCAAGCCCGCCACCAGCGCATAGGCCATGCCCTGCGGGATCATCATCAGCGCCACCAGGATGCCGGCGCTGATATCCCCGGCCAGCAGCGCACGCCGATATTGCCTCAACCAAAGCAGCATGTTCCAATTCCCACGACACAAAAACAGCGCAAGCCTACCACGTCCGGGCAAGCCCGCGCATCGTCTCGACGGAACCGCAGGGCCAGTTTGATGGTCAACATCATATAGCCTCAAACGCCCCACGAGGCAGCATCACGGCAGCATCACAGCGGCGATAGACAAGTCATGCGGGGAGGACCGAATGCCACGAGCACTGTGGAAAGGCGCCATCAGCTTCGGCCTGGTGCATATTCCCGTCGAATTGTATGCTGCGGTGAAAGAGCACGATCTGGATCTGACGATGCTCGACCGACGCGATTTTTCGCCGATCGGCTTCAAACGCTACAACAAGACGACCGGCAAGGATGTGAGCTGGGACGACATCATCAAGGGCTATCAATATGCGGACGGCGAATATGTGGTGCTGTCGGACGAGGATTTGAAGCGCGCCAACGTCAAGGCAAGCCAGACCATCGACATCGTCGCCTTCGTCGAGGCGGCCGACGTGCCGCTGACCTACTATGTGCAGCCGTATTACCTGGCGCCGGCCAAAGGCGGCAACAAGGTCTACGCGCTGCTGCGCGAAACCTTGCGCAGGGCCGGCAAGATCGGCATTGCGAACGTGGTCATCCGCACCCGGCAGCACTTGGCCGCGCTGCTGTGCATCGGCGACGCCATTGTCCTTAATACCCTGCGCTACACCGACGAAATCCGCGCCGCGCAAGACTTGACCCTACCGGAATCGCCACAGGCGCTCGGCATCACCGACAAGGAGCTGCAGATGGCCCTGTCCTTGGTCGAGGGCATGTCCGAAGCGTGGAAGCCGGAGCAATACCGCGATACGTTTCGCGACGATGTGCTGGCGCTGGTGGAACAGAAGGTACAGGCGAAACAGACCAAGACGATCACCCTGCCGGGACCTGAGCAACAGCAGGCGCTGTCAGGCAACGTCATCGACCTGGTGGCCCTGCTCAAACAGAGCCTGGGCAAGACCTCGATCAAGAGCCTCCAGCAGGAGCCGCAACCAGACCAGCCCTCGGCACCAGCGGCGCGAAAAGCCGCCGCCAAGGAGGGCGCCAAGTCGGCAAAAAATGCGGCTCCGGCCAAGCCGCGTACGCGCAAGGCAGTCTGACCACGTCAACTAGTGAAGCGCGCATCTCACAGGGGCGGCGCAAAGCCCAGTTGCTTCATTGCCGGCGTCAGGCTGTGCGCGCTTTTTCGGTAGTCACGCCATGGATCGTTGCCCTTATCGAGGCGTGTATGCGCGCTCTGCACGGTCCAGCGGTCGCCGCTGGTGACTGCGTCGAGTTCATCCCAGCCGAACGGAACCGAAATACCCAAGCCCGGGCGCGCACGCGCCGACCAGGCCGCCACGGTGGTCGCGCCGCGCCCGTTGCGCAGGTAGTCGATGAAGATTTTCCCGACCCGGTTGGCGGGGCCGCTTTTTTGTACGAAGCGCTGCGGGATCGTTGTCGCGAGGTGCGCCACGATCGCCTGCGAAAACGCCTTCACGCTGTCCCAGCCGTAGTGCGCCCTGACCGGAACCACGATATGCAAGCCTTTGCCGCCGCTCGTTTTAATGAAGGCGGAAAGACCGAGCTGGTCGAGAAAGGCGCGTACCAGCAGCGCCGCTTCCTGGATCGCGAGCCAGGTGACGCCCTGCCCTGGATCGAGATCGAACACGATTCGATCAGGAGTCTGGTAGCTCCCCGATAACGCATTTTGGGTATGAAACTCGAGCGCATTCCACTGCGCCGCCGACAACAGCCCCTGCATTGTCGCCACTTCCAGCATGGACTGATGATCGGGATCGAGCGCCCGATCGAGCTGCTTGACCCCGCTCAGCTTGCCGCTATCGGCGTGCTTCTGGAAGAACAGTGCGCCGCCCACTCCGGCCGGCGCGCGCACCAGCGCCACCGGGCGCCCCTTCAAATGCGGCAGGATCAGCTCGCTCACGAGCGCGTAATAGCGCACCAGTGCGATTTTCGTGATCCCTGTCTGGGAATCAATCACGCGCTCGGGATTGCTGACACGAATTCCCGCTGGCAGTAGTCTGGCAATGTGCGGCGCCGCCAGCTCCGGCGCCAAGTGCGCGGCCACTTCACGCTTGATCGTTGCCGGTTTTTTGTCCAGCCGCAGGCCGCGAAATACCGCATGCTCGATCCGCCCGCCTTTCGGCCATCGGGCGAAACTAACGTCGGCCACCAGCCTCGGCTTGACCCAGTGCGGTTTCTCGGCGCTGCCAGCATCCGATGCAAACGGGCTGCTTGCGCTCGCCAGGTCCAGCAGTTGCCGCTTCAGGTCGCCTAGACTCGCCTCGTTAAAACCGGTACCGACCTTGCCGACATACTGCAGCGCACCGTTTGCGTCATGCGCGCCCAGCAGCAGCGCGCCCAGCCCGGTACGCGATCCCTGGGGATCGGTGTAGCCGCCGATCACGAACTCCTGGCGCTGACCGCATTTGAGCTTGATCCAGTTGGGCGAGCGGCGCGAGACATAGGGCGTGCCGCGCCGCTTTCCGATGATCCCTTCGAGCCCGAGCTTGGCGGCGGCGGCGATCATGTCCTTGGGCGGCGCGTCGAATTCCTCGCTGAAATGCACCTGCGGCGACGGCGCGCTAGCCAACGCCGATTGCAAGATGGCGCGCCGCGTTTCGAGTGGTTCGTGGCGCAGATCGGCACCATCAAAAAACGGCAAATCGAATAGGAAATACGCGATCGGCGACGTATCCTCACGATCGAACGCCAGTTGCAGGGCCGCGAAATCGGGCCGGCCGTTTTCGTCGGGCACCACGATCTCGCCGTCATACCAGCCGGACGGTAATTGCATGCCGACTAGCGCCGCCCGTAACGGCTCCAGTTTATGCGTCCAGTCATGCCCATTACGCGTAAGCAGGGCAATGTTCTTGCCGTCGATCCGGGCCAGCACCCGGTAGCCATCGAACTTAATCTCAAACAACCAATCGGCGCTGTTTGCCGGCGCCTCATCGACCAGGGTCGCCAGTTGCGGCGCGAGCGAGTTCGGCAGGTCTGCCTTCTTGCCCGCGTGCTGCGCGAGCGTCGCAGCCGCATTTGCCGCCACAGCGGGCATGGGAAGGTCGTTGACGCTGCCGGGCATTTCATCGATCACGCTAAATTGCGCTGCCGGCCGGACGAATTCATCCTTTTCCTTGATCAGCAACCACGGCTCCTGTTTCTCTGCTGCGTGCTTAATCCGGACCAACACCCATCTGCCCTGCATCTTGTGCCCGCGCAACTCGAATTTCAGGTTGCCATCGGCATAGCCTTGATGCGGGTCGCCCAAAGGGTGCCAGGTTCCCTTGTCCCAAATGATCACCTTGCCCGCGCCATACTGCCCTTGCGGGATGGTGCCCTCAAAACCGGCATAGGAAATCGGATGATCCTCAACATGCACCGCCATCCGCTTGTCCTTGCTGTCGTAGCTGGGGCCCTTCGGGATGGCCCAGCTCTTCATTGCGCCGTCCAGCTCAAGGCGAAAATCATAGTGCAGGCGCCTAGCCCAATGTTTCTGGATCACGAAGCTGAGCGCGCCGCCGTCCAGGTTCCCGCCGTCGGCCGGTTCGGGCGTGATCGCGAAGTTCCGCTTCGATTGATAGGTTTTCAGCGCGCCGCTCATCGGATCAGTGTACGAAAAGGCGCGACGACACGCCTATACGGTGGTCAATAACCGACACAAGATGCGTGCGCCAAATGTAACCTTATGTAATCCATGTCAACCGAACACGGACGGCTGGCGTTTTGTGCGAAGTGACACGGGAATTGAACCCAGCACTTTCTCTCCATAACTCTGAAGGAATTTCCATGAATAAGTTAATCGCTACCCTGATCGCCGGTTTGTTCGTTACTTCAGTATTTGCTCAAACACCAGCACCGGCTACCCAAGCAGCCAAAGAAGTGGTGAAAGCGGAAGTTAAAGAAACCAAAGCTGTTGCCAAGGTCGATGCCAAGGAAGCCAAAACCGTTGCCAAAGCCGATGCGACTGAAGCGAAAGACGTTGCAGACGCCGGCGCAAAGGTAAAAACCGCGAAAGCCAAAGCCCACAAGACCAAAGCAAAAGCACGCAGCAAGGCCGCCAAGCAAA
>JANPCW010000850.1:0-2803 GCA_031431155.1 Janthinobacterium sp.
CAATCACAATAATGGCCGCCAGTAGAAGTACGAAAAATTCTGTTTGAGTCATGTTTTTTGCCCGGTGGTCAAGGTGAATGGGGCTGCGGCATTGGCTGCGCCACTATGCAATGCCATCAAGCTTCGCGCAGCGTTTGCAGCGGCGGTTGCCGCAAAACGTTGCGCAGGCCGAGCCATCCGCCGACGATGGCGCAGAGCGCGCCAGCCACCAGGCCGGCCAGCCATACTTCGGGATTAAAGCTCCAATCGAACTTGAACTGGAAGGTTGCCAGCGCCCAGCCCAGCAGGGCAGCGCCGCTGGCCGCGAGCAGGCCGGCCAGGCCGCCGACCAGCGCAAACTCGATCATCTGCGCTTGCGACAACTGGCGGCGGGTCGCACCGAGCGCCCGCAGCAGCGCCGCTTCGCGGGTGCGCTCGTCTTGCGAGCCCATCAGGGCGGCGTACAACACCAACAGGCCCGACGCCAGCGTGAACGAAAACAGAAATTCCACCGCCGTGATGACTTGCTCCAGCACATTTTGAAGTTGCCGGAGAATGCCGCCCACGTCGATTACCGTCAAATTGGGAAACTCGCGCGTGAGCGCATTGACCAGATCGGACTGCGGTTGCGGCAGATGGAAGGCAGTGATGAAGGTCCGGGGCGCATTTTTCATTGCCTTGGGGTTGATGATGACGAAGAAATTGACCCGCATCGAACCCCATTCAAGCTTGCGCAAACTGGTCACGCTCGCCTCGACCGGCAGCCCGCCCATATCGAAGCGTAGCGTGTCGCCCAGTTTCAGCTTGAGCGTCTTGGCGATGCCCTCCTCCACCGATGCCTCGGCCGGGGCGCCGTCCCGGTCGGCAAACCACTGGCCGGCCGAAATCCTGTTCCCGGGCTGCATCTGCGCCATGCTCGACAAATTGAATTCACGGTCCGCCAAGGCCTTAGCGCGGTCTTCCGTATAGGTCGCCGGCGTGATCGGCCTGCCGTTGACCGCCGTCAGGCGGCCTCGGATCATCGGGTATAACTGGACCCGGGCGATCCGGGCTTGGGCCAGCCGTTGCTCGATCTCGGCCTTCTGGTCCGGTTGGATATTGATGATGAAACGGTTGGGTGCATCGGCCGGTGTGGCATTGCGCCAGGCGGCCATCAAGTCGCCGCGCACCACGGTCAGCAACAGCAGCGCCATCAGGCCAAGCGCCAGCGACACGATCTGGACGATGGTCGCGTTCGGCCGGCGCTGCAGCGAGGTCACGGCGAAGCGCCAGCTCTGGTGGTTGACAGCGCCGCGCAGTGTTCTCAAGGATGCCAAGGCAAGCCAGGCGATTAGCGCGAACCCGCCCAAGCCGATCAGAAAGCCCGCTGCCGTCAATCCGGCCAGTTGCGCATCGCCCGTTTGCCACAGCAGCAAAGTGACAAAGATGCCGATACCCAAGCCATAGGTGGCCAGCGCGATCGGTTTAGGCGGATCTTGCTCGCGCCGGATCACGCGGTTGTGCGACACGTTGCGCAGCTGTAACAGCGGCGGCAGGGCAAAGCCGATCAGCAACAGCAGGCCGGTCAACACGCCTTGCAGCGCGGGCACGATGGTGGGCGGTGGCAAGTCGCTCGCGACCAGCTTTCCGAGCAGCTCAAGCAGCACGTAGTGGCCACCGAAGCCAACCAGCACGCCCAGCACGCTACCGGCCAGGCCGACCAGGGCAAATTCGATCAGGTACAACCGCGTCGCCTGGTTCTGGGTCAGGCCCAGGCAGCGCAACATGGCGCAGGCGTCCAGGTGGCGCAGCACGAAGCGGCGCGCCGCCATCGCGACCGCGACCGCGGCCAACATCGCCGACAGCAGCCCGACCAGCGACAGGAAGCGATCGGCGCGGTCGAGCGTGGTACGCATTTCCGGGCGGCCCGCTTCGAGCGATTCGATCCGCACCCCTTTGACGCGCTCCACCTCGATCTTGGTGCGCAGCCATTGTTCGAATTGCGCCGCCTGCCGGCTCTGGTCCGGCGCGCTCGAGGCCAGCATCAGCCGGTAGGTGACGCGCGAGCCATCGGTCACCAGGCCGGTGGCCTTGAGGTCACTAAGCGCCAGCATCACGCGCGGCGCCAGGTTCAGGAACGATGCGCCGCGGTCGGGTTCGGCGGCGATCAGCCTGGCAATCGTAAACTGCTGGTCGCCCAGCCGGATGCGGCTGCCCAGGCTCGCCTTCAACCCAGATAAGATGTTCGGGTCGACCCACACCGTGCCGGCAGCCGGGGTGTCGCGTGTGGCAGTGCCAGCGCTGTCGTCGGTCCGGGTCGTTGTTTTCAGGCTGCCGCGCAATGGGTAAAGCGGCGTTACCGCCTTCACCGATGCCAGTAGCGATACCGACCGCTCACCCTCGCCCGTTTGCGCCATGCTGGGAAAGCTCACGGTCTCGGCCAGCAGCAGGCCGCGCCGCTGTGCTTCGGCACGCCAGGCCGGGTTGATCGGCTGGTCGGCATTGATGACCACGTCCGCGCCGAGTAACTGGTGGGCATCTCGGTTCAGGCCGGTGCGCAGGCGCTCAACGAAGAAACCGACCGCCGACAGCGCGGCGATCGCCACCATCAGCGCCACCAGCAGGAATCGCAGTTCGCCCGCGCGCCAGTCGCGCCCGGTCATTCGTAACGATTGGATCAGCATGTTTGCCTACGCTTTTACTTATTTATAAAGCGGCGAAAAACGCATCAACCTCGGCCAGATAGCCCTGTCGGGCCTGATCGCTGAGGAACGCGGCTTGAAAGCTGTTGCGGGCGAGGCGCTGCGCATCAGCCAGAGTCAACGGCAACGCATCGAAAGCGGCG
>JANPCW010000851.1:0-8506 GCA_031431155.1 Janthinobacterium sp.
CGCTGCCGCCGAGCATCCGCAACAGATCGCCGGCTGCGGCCTGGACCAGCTCGATGCGCCGTTCGACATCATCATCAATGCGACCTCGGCCAGCCTCAGCGGCGAACTGCCGCCGGTCGCTTCGGTCGTGTTTGGCCCGGACGCGCTGGCGCTGGACATGGTGTATGCCAGCGCCCCGACCGTCTTCATGCAAGCGGCCGCCCGGCACGGCGCGCAGGTGCGCGACGGCTTGGGCATGCTGGTCGAGCAAGCGGCCGAAGCGTTCCTGGTCTGGCGCGGCGTGCGCCCTGAAACGACAGCCATCTTGGCACAACTGCGTGACGTTCGATGAAAAAAAACAGCAGGTCGGGTGCTGCGGCCGGCCGGCCCGCGTTGTTGAAATGGCTGATCCTGGGGCCGATTCTGCTCCTGCTATTGCTCCAGGCCTATTTTTTCTTGCAAATTTGCTGGTGGATCCGAAATGACCCCGAGGAGACCAGCTTCATGCGCCAGCAATTGTCGGTGCTGCGGGAGAAAAATCCGAACGCGGTATTGCAGCACAAATGGGTGCCGTACCGGCGCATTTCGACCAATTTGAAGCGCGCCATCATCGCCTCCGAGGATGCCAATTTCTCGGGGCACGTCGGGGTCGATTGGGACGCGCTGCAAAAGGCCTACGAAAAAAACGCGGACCGGCGCAAGGTGGTGGCGGGCGGCTCGACCATCACGCAACAACTGGCCAAGAATTTGTTCCTGTCGGGCTCGCGCAGCTATGTGCGCAAAGCCCAGGAACTGGTGATTACCTACATGCTCGAGTACCTGATGGACAAAGAGCGGATTCTTGAAATCTACCTCAATGTCGTCGAGTTCGGTCGCGGCATCTTTGGCGCCGAAGCGGCCGCGCGCCACTATTACGGCGTCACTGCCGCCAGCCTGGGCGCCAGCCAAGCGGCCAAGCTGGCCGTCATGCTGCCCAATCCCCGTTTTTTCGACCGCCATCAAGCCTCGGCCTACCTGGCGCGGCGCAGCGGCGTCATCCTGCGGCGCATGGGCTCGGCCGAATTGCCATAAAATCGCAACCATGGAGCAGGCAATGATGCAGCGTCAGCGCGGGACCTTGAATTTGTTTTGGCTCGCCATTTTTATGGCCGGGTTCGCCGCGCTGGCGATGGCGGCCCTGTTTTCCATGCGTTACGAGCGCAATCTGTTTGCCGAAACCTGGGGCGGCGCCGTGCGCGCGGCGGGCGCATCATCGGCTTTGGCGCACGTGGCCAAGCCTGGACCGGCGCCTGGACTGTTGCGCAAGTGCCTGATCGGGGGCAAGTTGGTCATTTCCAATGTCGACTGCACGCCCGGCAACGCCACCAGCGCAGTCATCAAAATCCACGCCAGCCATGGTATTGAAGCGCCTAAGGCGCCAGCCCTTGGTGCGGCGGCCTCGGCGGCGCCCACGATGACTGAAAAAATGATTGAAAAGGCCATCAACTAAGGCAAATTTATTGCTTAGTGGTGGTCGGCAAAAGGTCTTTGCGAGTACACTTGCGCTGTTTCGATTTTGGCGCCCGGTTGTTGCAGGTGCGCCAGCACTTATAGCGACCCGTGCGCGTCATGCGGCGAGTCAAAACCACGTCCGGCTGAGAACGCGCATGATCAACGTATTCGTTTTACAAAATGGACGACTCAACCAGGTGCCGATCGACAGCCGCGCCGACCTTGAAAATGTCGAACCGGTCTGGGTCGACTTGACCGATCCGAACGACCACGAGCGGGCCTGGGTCAAAACCATCTACGGCGTGACCTTGCCCGGCGAAGACGAAGTCAAGGACATCGAAGCGTCGGCCCGCTACTACGAGGCGGAAAACGGCGACCTGCACCTGCGCACCGATTTCCTGCTGGAAGAGGAGGACGGGCCGTCGCGCGTGGTCACGGTGGCGTTCATCCTGGCGCGCAACATGCTGTTCTCGGTCCATACCGACGACCTGCCCGTGTTCCGCCTGGTGCGCATGCGCGCGCGCTCGCGCCCCGGTTCGATTGCCGACTATATGGATGTCTTGCTCGACCTGTACGCCACCGATGCCGAGTATTCGGCCGATGCGCTCGAAGGCATTTACCAGAATCTGGAAGAAGTGAGCGGGCGCGTGCTGCAGGAACAATTCACCGACCAGGACGCGGCCGAGGCGCTGAATGCGATCGCGCATGAGGAGGACTTGAACGGGCGGATCCGGCGCAACATGATGGACACCCGGCGCGCCGTCAGTTTCCTGATGCGCGGGCGCTTGCTCAATGCCGAGCAGTTCGAGGAGGCGCGCCAGATTTTGCGCGACATCGAGTCGCTCGATGGGCATACCTCGTTCCTTTTCGACAAGTTCAACTTCCTGATGGATGCGACCGTCGGTGTGTTCAACATCAACCAGAACAAGATCATCAAGATCTTCTCGGTCGCGTCGGTGGCGTTCCTGCCGCCGACCCTCATCGCCAGTATCTACGGGATGAACTTCAAGGTCTGGTTCCCCGAGCTCGACGGGTCGCTCGGGTATCCGTTTGCGCTGGCGCTGATGATCACCAGCGCGATCGCGCCGTTCTGGTATTTCCGCAAGCGCGGCTGGCTGAAGTAGGTCAGCCCGGCCGCATCCTCACATCGTTGCGAGCATGGCCGGGAACTTATTCCAGACCACGGCCATCCTCCGGTTCACGCTCTGGAGGAACTGGGCGCCGCGAAAGAGCGTGGCTTACGGACGCGATGGCGATGGCGACGACGATGAGAACCGCGGCGACGGCGAATGTGATCCGCATGCCGGCCGCAACAGCCTCAGGACGCGCTGTCATGATGTTGGTGGTCGCCGCTCCGAGAGCGAACACAGTGCCCATCACGGATGCGCCCGTGATGAGCCCGAGATTACGCGACAGGCTGAGCAGGCCGGAAATGACGCCCCGCTGGTCGGGTTGAATATTCGTCATGACGGCAGTGTTGTTGGCCGCCTGGAACAGCGCATAGCCGGCGGTGATGATGACGAGCGGGGCGATGTAACCCGGTACGCCGAACCGCGTCGGAAGCATCGGCAGGATGGAGCAGCCGACCGCCATTCCGATCAGGCCAACAATGCTCATGCGGTGTGCGCCAAACCGGTCCACGATGCCGCCGGCCGGCACGCCCGTCAGTGCGGCGACAATCGGACCGGACGACATGACGAGTCCGACGTGTGCGGAGGCTAGCGCAAGCGCGCCGGACAGATAGAACGGGCCAACCACCAGCGTCGCCATCACCACGGTCGTGACCAGGGCGCTCATAGCGAAGCCCGCGCTCAGTACCGGATTTCGGAACATTGCCAATTGGATCAACGGCGATGTTGCTCTCGTCTCGGCGCGCACGAACAGGCCGGCGCCGAAGGCAGCAGCCAACAGCAGGGCCATGTTGAGCGCACCGAAACTGCCGTGCCCCATCGTCATGGCGAGTGCGTAAGCGGCGAGCGTCAGAGCGAGCAACAGTGTGCCCAGACTGTCGAACCTGGCCCGATCCGTCTTCGGCCTCTGGCGGTCGATGGGCAGGTAGCGGTACGCGAGCAGCAGAGTCAGGATGCCCAACGGTACATTGATGAGGAAGATGGCGGGCCAACCGAGCCTGGCGATCAAAACGCCACCGAGCGATGGACCGAGTGCGGTACCAAGCGCGGACATGGTTCCGAGCAGCCCCATGGCGCTACCGGTCTTTTCTTTTGGAACCGTCGCACCGACATACGCCATGGTGAGGGCCATCATGATGGCTGCGCCTAGCCCCTGTGCCGCCCGGGCGGCAACCAGCAGCCAGAGCGTGGGAGCGACGCCGCACAGGGCAGAGGCTAGCGTGAACAGGACGATTCCGGCCAGTAGCAGCCGTCGGCGGCCAGTGACGTCACCGAGCCGCCCGACGCTGACGATCAAAGTGGTGATGGCGAGAAGATACGCGAGGACGACCCACTGGACTTGCTGGAAAGACGCAGTGAACGCCTGTGCCAAGGTCGGCAGGGCGACATTAGCGATGCTGGTGCCGAGCGAGGACAGCAGCATGGATAGCGCAAGGCCGGCCAGCGCCCACCGAACCGAAGGTGTCGATTCCGTACTTCCAGCTACTGACTCAACTCGTTGTGTAATGATTGGCTTCAAAATAACCTCCGCTTTTTTGGCAACTCGCAAAGGAGCTATCCAAATCATGCCCTCTTATTTGGCATGGCGGAAGACGCACCATTTGCACTTTATTCGTGCGTTTGACGCCATACAAGAACAAGCTGCGCTAAAATCGATGCATGTCGCGACCCGATTTCAATTTGCTTGTCACTCTTGATGTATTGCTCGCGGAAGGCAACGTGACGCGTGCTGCCCAACGGTTGCGGCTTAGCCCGTCGGCGATGAGCCGGGCGCTGGCGCGATTGCGCGAGACGACGGGCGATCCGCTGCTGGTCAGGGCCGGACGCGGTCTCGTTCCCACGCCCCGAGCGCTCGAACTGCGCGAGCGGGTCAGTCAGCTCGTACAGGACGGAGCAGCGGTTCTACGCCCTGCCGAGGAGCCCAACCTCAAACAGTTAGTGCGAACGTTCACGCTACGGACCAGCGAGGGCTTTGTGGAGAACTTCGGACCGGACCTCATTGCTCGCGTCGGCGAGGAAGCTCCCGGCGTGCGGCTGCGCTTTGTGCACAAGCCAAACAAAGACAGCGCGTCACTGCGCGACGGGAGCGTCGATCTGGAAACTGGCGTTGTGGGGAAGGCGACTGGTCCGGAGCTGCGTGCGCAGGCATTGTTTCGAGACCGCTTCATTGGCGTCGTGCGCATCGGGCACGCGCTGAGCCAGGGCGAGATCTCTGCTGCCCGTTATGCGGCCGGCCGGCACATCTGCGTCTCGCGCCGCGGTCTCGACAAGGGACCGATCGATGAAGCCTTGAAGCCGTTCGGGCTGGAACGGGAGATCGTCACGATCGTCGCTGGCTTTTCGACCGCGCTGGCTCTCGCTCGGGCCTCCGACCTGATCGCCAGTGTTCCCGAACGACACACCGGAAACCTGCGCGCCGGAATGCATAGTTTCCCGCTTCCGGTCGCCACGCCCGAGGTCACGGTTTCATTGCTCTGGCACCCGCGGCTGCATGCCGATCCAGCGCATCGCTGGCTGCGCGGGTGCGTTCGGGATGCCTGCGCGGCGATCCGCTGAAGCGGTAAGTCTGCAGTCAGAGTGCGAAGTAATCGGACGGACGCCGCAAATCCCACCGAAGAAGCATGGCGCTTCTCGATGGATGGCGTCGTGGGTTAGGCCAGCGTCTTGAATGCCGCGCGCGCGGCGGTCACGGTCGCTTCGATCACGGCGTCGTCGTGCGCGGCAGAGACGAAACCGGCCTCGAACGCGGCCGGCGCCAGGTACACGCCCTGGTCCAGCATCGCGTGGAAGAAAGCGTTGAATTTGGTTTTGTCGCCGGCCATCATCTCGGCGTAGCTGGTCGGCACCTTAGCGCTGAAGTAAATGCCGAACATGCCGCCGATCGAATCGGCGCAGAACGTCACACCGGCTTGCTTGGCCGCGTCCGACAAGCCCTGCGCCAGTTTCGCGGTCTGGGCGCCGAGCGACTCGTAAAAGCCGGGCGCCTGGATCAGCTTCAAGGTCGACATGCCGGCCGCCACCGCCACCGGATTGCCCGACAAGGTGCCGGCCTGGTAGACCGCACCCAGCGGTGCCAGTTTTTGCATCAAGTCGGCGCGCCCGCCAAAGGCCGCCACCGGCAAGCCGCCGCCGATCACCTTGCCCAGCGCCGTCAGGTCGGGCCGGATCCCGTACAGCGCCTGCGCGCCGCCAAGGGCGACCCGGAAACCGCACATGACTTCGTCGAAAATGAGGATCGCGCCGTGCTTGGTGCACAGCTTGCGCAGCGCCTGCAGGAACGCGGGCGTGGCCTTGATCAGGTTCATATTGCCGGCTACCGGTTCCACGATCACGCAGGCGATGGTGTCGCCCATCGAGGCGAACGCATCTTCCAGCTGGGCGACGTCGTTATAGTCGAGCACCAGGGTGTGCTTGATGAAGTCTTCCGGCACGCCGGCCGAGGTCGGGTTGCCGAAGGTGAGCAAGCCGCTGCCGGCCTTGACCAGCAGGGAATCGGCGTGGCCGTGGTAGCAGCCCTCGAACTTGACGATCTTGTCGCGCCCGGTGGCGCCGCGCGCCAGGCGCAGCGCGCTCATGGTCGCTTCGGTGCCCGACGAGACCAGGCGCACCTGCTCGATCGATGGCACCAGGCGCACGATCTCTTCGGCCATCAGGATTTCGCCTTCGGTCGGCGCGCCAAAGGAAAGACCGCGCGCGGCCGCCTCCTGCACCGCCTTGACCACGACCGGGTGCGCGTGGCCGACGATGGCCGGGCCCCAGGAGCCGATGTAGTCGATATAGCGCTTGCCGTCCGCGTCGTAGATGTATGGGCCTTCGGCGCGCGTGATGAAGCGCGGAGTCCCGCCCACGGAACGGAAGGCGCGCACCGGCGAGTTGACCCCGCCCGGAGTGGTTTTCTGGGCGCGCGCAAACAAGGTGTCGTTGTTGGAGGCAGTAGTCATGATGTTTTCTCTAGAAATGGAGGGTGAAGTTGTCGGCGCACGCTCGGCCTGGGCTTGGAAAAACCGGTTCGGCACCAGCTTGCCCATGCCAAAGCGCTGGGCGTGCGCCAATGCGCCGGCGGTAAATTGCTGCGCCGCCTGCAGCGCATCCGGCGCGTCTTGGCCGTGGGCCATCAAGGCCGTCAGCGCGCCCGACAGGGTGCCGCCGGCGCCGATGAACGGGCCGGGCAGGTGCCGCCATGGATCGCACCGCACGATCCCTGAGGCATCGTACAAGGTATTGCTTAGCTCGCCGATCCCGTGCTCGTCGCCTGCTGCGGGGGTCCCGGTCACCAGCACGAATCGACAACCGAGCTCGAACAGTTCAGCCACATCGGCGGCCAGCGTGTCATCGTTATTGCTGTCGCGCCAAGTCTCGGCCAGCCGGTCCAGTTCCGGGGCCGACAGCAGCAACAGCGTCGCTTGCGGGATCAACAACTGGCGCAGCGCGGTCAGGAACTCTTCATTGTCCAGCCCCAGATCGGGCAGGCTGGAGCAAAATGGGTCGAGAATGAGGGGCAGCTCGGGGTAGTCGGAGACAATTTCGGCAATCGCACTGATCTGTTCGATATTGGCGATCGCGCCCACCTTGAAGGCGGCCACCGGCATGTCTTCGAGCACGGCGCGGGCCTGGTCGGAGACCCAGTCCGGATCGGTTTCCTGCAGGTCTTCGACCCGCGCCGTATCGCTGATCAACAGGGCGGTGATGGCGCTCAGGCCGTGGCAGCCAAGTGCGGAAAAGCATGCAAGGTCGGCCTGTACGCCGAATGCGCCGACCGGGTCGGCCACGCCGAACGTTAATATAAGAGGGGAAGTCTGGTTTTGCACGGCGGGTGGATTAAGATACCGAATTTCGCATTTTACTTGATCGAAGGATAGGCAAACGTGAGTAGCGATGAAACAGCGCAGAAATTTCAGGTGTGGATGTGCCTCATTTGCGGCTGGCTTTATGATGAAGCCACCGGTATCCCGGAAGAAAACATTGCGCCCGGCACACGCTGGGCCGACATCCCGATGAACTGGGCCTGCCCGGAGTGCGGTGCGCGCAAGGACGATTTCGAAATGGTCGCGCTTTGACGCCGATCTGGCCGCGCAGGCGCGTAGTTTCGCGCATTTCTGTTGGTTTTCAAGCGCAAGTATCTAAATCGCGGAAATAAAAACTATATCCGCAGTACAACTTTGTGACGCCCTATGCTATCGTGTGTCTTCATACAGGGCCGACTAATATGACGACAACGCCGCAACAGACAGGCCTGAAGATCATGGTGATCGACGACAGCAGCACGATTCGCCGCTCGGCCGAAATATTTCTCACGCAAGCGGGCTATCAGGTGGTGCTGGCCGAGGATGGTTTTGCCGCGCTGGCCAAGATCAACGATCACCATCCGGCGCTCATTTTTTGCGACATTCTGATGCCAAGGCTCGATGGCTATCAGACCTGCGCATTGATCAAACGCAGCGCGAAGTTCCATGCCACGCCGGTGCTGATGCTGTCCTCCAAGGACGGCTTGTTCGACCGTGCGCGCGGGGCGATGGTCGGATCGGCTGCCTATCTGACCAAGCCATTTACCAAAGATAGTTTGCTCGCGGCGGTGCGCCAGCACGCGGCCGACACAGTTTCCACCTCCTAAAACCGCAAGGTCGTTCCCATGCCCATTCAAAAAATACTGATCGTTGACGACTCGCCGACCGAGCGTTTCTACCTGACCGATATCCTGGTCAAGAGCGGCTTTTCGGTGTCGACCGCTGAAAATGGCGAAGACGCGCTGCAAAAGATCAAGCTCGACAAACCGCATCTGATCCTGATGGATGTGGTGATGCCTGGCGCGAACGGGTTCCAGGTCACGCGCGCCATCGCGCGCGATCCCGAACTGCTCGATGTTCCCATCATCATCTGCTCGTCCAAGAACCAGGAAACGGACCGCA
>JANPCW010000852.1:0-2409 GCA_031431155.1 Janthinobacterium sp.
CTCGTGGCGCGCCAGGATGTGGCGCACGCCGCCCCTGCGGCTGCTTCTGGCGATTGCATTGTAAAGCGGCTCGATGGCGCCGCCGGGAACGCCGAACACGTACTCGACTTCCATCTGCTCCAGGTAGGCTAGCAGCAGATCCGCTATGTCGATCGGGTGCTCGGGAATAGGTTTCGTGCTTGCCGCTTTTTCTGTATCGTGACGATCCAGAAACATCTCGCTATTCATATCGTAGCCTCTGTCTTCGGTGATGGTGCGAGGTCGCGATCGACTCCAGAAATCAGGCTTGCCATAGACGCGCCAACGCTAGGCGAACTGTTGCCACTGAGCGATATTGTATCCATTTTTGGAAGAATTGCCAGCCGGATATTCTAGGGATAGCATGAGCAGTTGTAGGCGCGCTACATCCATCATGTCGTGGAGGGTGTCGTGAATGCTTCTTAGACAAGTTTGGGCGATTGGCCCAGCACGATGAAATCGAGGACGCCAAGGCATACTGCCGCGGACGCGTTGTGTGGATAATCGGCGGATGAGCGCAGCGTTATCCGCCGCAGTGGCCCGTGCGCGTCGCCCACCATCAATCCCCGAAGCTTACTTGGCGCCCCCAGCGAAAGGCGCAGACGCGAGCGGACCGCGCAGCAGTCCGGGCACCGAAAAAAACTCACCGTCGAGCCTTTTCCACCTATGGCAAGCCATTACCACGCGCGCATTTCTAATACAAATTGGAATTATGCCTTGATCAGGCCTTCTTCCATCAGTGCCGAATGAACCGCCGGACGGGCGGCGATGCGGCCCAGATAGGCGCCGAGTGCAGGCCAGGGGCCGAGGTCAACGTCGAGATACGCACCCCAGCTGAGGACGGTAAACAGATAAGCATCGGCCACCGAGAATTGCTTGCCGCATATATATTCGGAGCTTTCAAGTTGGCGGGCGACGAGGCCAAAGCGTTTGGCGAGCAGTTCGCGCGCGATGGTCTTGGTTTCTTGCGGCATTTTCGGGTTGAAGAGCATCCCGAAACCCTTGTGAATCTCGGTCGAAATGAAGTTGAGCGCTTCCATCAGGCGATAACGTTCCATACTGCCCGCTGCCGGGGCCAGCTGCTTGGCCGGAACCAGGTCGGCCAGATATTGCACGATGGCAGGGCCTTCCGTCAGGATCTGGCCGTCGTCAAGTTGCAACGCCGGCACCGAGCCCTTGGGATTGATGGCATTGTAATCGGCACCGCTGGCAGTTAATTTGGTGGCCAGGTCGACGCGCTCGGTGGTGAAAGCGAGTCCGGCTTCCAGTAGCACGATATGGGGCGAAAGGGAACATGCGCCAGGGCTTAAATATAGTTTCATCGTATCGTTCTTTCATGAAAAACAGGGACAAGGAAATGTGCTCGTATCGCACGTAGCAAGGCGAACGCTCGCGCCATGAAGCGCCGGGAGATGATAGCGCATATGCGCCAAGCCGTTTGGTAGCGAACTCGCAAGACATGACGTCTGCAATGGTGGCTGGAATCACGGTGGGGCGGTAACAAGCGCAGTGGCGCATCATTGGATGCAAAAATCTCACATCGGCACTCAATGGCATCATGCCAATATAGCCGTTTACATCACGCTTGGTCGGAATGGCGTGCCCTTCTGCGCGACTGTATAATGAAATGCAACAATAGAGTCAACGACAACGATTTAATGCAGCCCGGCTGCATCACCGGAGCAAGTCCCCAATGTCCAGAACTCTTGAGCTGGTAGCCTCCCTGGTAAATTTCACCAGCGAGACTCGGCTTTACGAACTTATGTTCAAGGATACCAGCCTTGACCTGGGTAGCGGCGGCTTGCTGGTTGAAGCCTTTCTCTCGATCGAAGAACTGCAAACCATCGGCGCGCGCGACATCATCGTGCTCTCCACCAACGGCAAGCTCGCGCTCGGCACGCTATTGGGCAAGCAGGCGAGCCTCCAGATCAGTCTGGCCGATGGCAGTCGCACCAGTTTCACCGGCTTGGTCAACCAGGTCGCCATGCTGGGCAGTAGCGCCGGCTTGGTGCGTTTTCGGATCCGCTTGGGGTCCTTCCTGTGGCCCCTGAGCCAATGCAAGACCAGCGTGGCCTGGGAGAACAAGACCATCGTCGAGATCGTCGAATCCGTCCTCGCGCGCTACCCTTCACTGGCCGACTGGCGCTGGAGCGATGACGTGGGTCCCTTCATGGCCGAGTCCAAGCCGAGGAGCTGGTGCGCGCAATACCGGGAATCGGACCTCGACTTCCTCGCGCGCCTCCTGACCGAAGAAGGCCTGGCCTGGCGGGTGGAAGACAACGACAGTTCTCCCGGCGGGCACCGGCTGGTGTTCTTTGCCGACTCGACCCAGACCAGCGCCTGCCCGGAAGACGCCACCAGCGCCGGCGCGCTTGGCGGCCACGGCATCCG
>JANPCW010000853.1:0-14402 GCA_031431155.1 Janthinobacterium sp.
GGGAGGCATTGGCGGCAGCCGCGCAGCGCGGGGTCGAAGTGAGCCTGTTGATCGGTGTCGGCGAATTCTGGCTGCAAGATGCAGTGGCCCATTCGTTTTACCCGAAGCTGCTCGCTTCCGGCGTAAAGCTGATCGAGTATCGAAAAACCCAGTTGCACGCCAAGGTTGCCGTGGTGGACGACGACTGGGCCACGGTTGGCTCAAGCAATTGCGACGGACTGAGCCTGTTCCTGAACCAGGAAGCCAATATCGTGGTCAAGGATGCCGGGTTCGCGCAAAGCCTGCGCGCGCATATTGAACAGGGGATCGCGGACGGCGTGGTGGTACGCCAGGAAGACTTCGCCAACGTCGGCTGGGCGCGCCGCGCCGGATACGCGGCCGCCTATCTGTTCTACCGCTTCATCATGCGCATCGTTGCGGTGGGAAAGTATGCCTGAGATGAATAGCGCAGTGCGGATCGATAAATGGCTGTGGGCCGCGCGCTTTTTCAAGACCCGCTCACTGGCCGCGGACGCCGTCGAGAACGGCAAGGTCAAGCTGGGCGGCGCGCGCATCACGCCGGCGCGCCCGGTGCGCATCGGCGACCAGCTGGCGATCGACAATGGCGCCGAGACTTGGGAGGTGGAAGTGCTTGGCGTGTCGGACGTGCGCTCGGCGGCACCGATCGCACGCACCCTGTATCAAGAGAGCGCCGGCAGCATCGCGCGCCGCGCTCACGATGCGGAGCAGCACAAACTGTTCCGCGAACCGGGCAGCACCCTCAAAGGACGGCCGACCAAACGCGACCGTCGTCAATTGGCCAAGGCCAGCAGCTAAGCTCTCACACACGCCAGCGCTTCCCTGCTGCATCGCAGCAATAGAACCTCACCTCTACTGTATCCGTTTGACTTTTGTACGCCACTGGATAATAGTACGAGCGTTCGGAATTAAATCGAGGTAGGGCGCTGCCGGGTGCACGCACCAACTCTTTTCATATAAACGGTCAATATTATCACTACAACAATTAAATTTATGCGCAAGGGGGAGTTGACCCGTGCAGCGATTCTCGACGTGGCGCTCGATCTGGCTAGTCGCGAGGGTTTGGAGGGGCTCACCATCGGCCTGCTTGCGGACCGGATGAACATGAGCAAGTCGGGCGTGTTCGCGCACTTCGGTTCGCGCGAAGACTTGCAGATGGAAGTACTCAAGCTGTACCACCATCGTTTCGAGCTGGAAGTGTTTTTTCCGAGCATGAAGGATCCGCGCGGGATTGCGCGCCTGAAGTCGATGTTTGCGCGCTGGGTCAAGCGGGTCAGCGTGGAAATCGCGTCCGGCTGTATTTACATCAGCGGCGCGGTGGAATACGACGACCGGCCCGGCCTGATCCGGGAAGAGCTGGTGGCGATGGTGCGCGCCTGGCAGGGCGCGTTGCTGCGCTGCGTAGAGCAGGCAGTCGAGATCGGCGACCTCAAGCCGGACACCGACGCGCAGCAGATGGTGTATGAAATGTACGGCTTGATCCTGGCACTGCACCATGATGCGCGCTTCCTGCGCATGCCGGGCAGTGTGGACCGGGCCAGGATCGGGTTTGACCGCCTGATCGACAGTTATCAAAATCCGCAGCCGCGCGACGCGCGCGCTGCACAGCAGAAACCCTGATTGCGAGGGATCCGCACTACCGCAAGCAATCCGTTCTTAATTATTTAGCCGTCAGGAGAAAAACATGGGTCAATACGTCGCGCCATTACGGGATATGCAATTCGTGCTGCACGAGTTGCTGCATGTCGAGCAAGAATTAAAGCACATACCGCACTATGCGGAAGTCGACGCCGACATCATCAACCAGGTGCTGGAAGAGGGTGCGAAGTTCACCTCCGAAGTACTGTTTCCCTTGAATCTCTCGGGCGACCGCGAAGGCTGCCATCACGACAAGGCCATGCATGAAGTGACCACGCCCAAGGGCTTCAAAGAAGCCTACAAGCAGTACGTGGACGGCGGCTGGGCTGCGCTGTCCTGCGCGACCGAATTCGGCGGCCAGGGCTTGCCGCTGGTGCTCAACAATTCTTTCTACGAGATGCTCAATTCGGCCAACCAGGCTTGGTCGATGTACCCCGGGCTGTCGCACGGCGCCTATGAGTGCCTGCTCGAACACGGCACCCCGGAACTGAAAGCGGCCTATCTGCCCAAGCTGGTCTCGGGCGAATGGACCGGCACCATGTGCCTGACCGAAGCGCACTGCGGCACCGATCTTGGCATGCTGCGCTCGAAAGCGCTGCCGCAAGCCGACGGTTCCTGGGCCATCACCGGCAGCAAGATTTTCATCTCGGCCGGCGAGCACGACATGGCCGAAAACATCTTGCACCTGGTGCTGGCGCGGGTGCCGGACGCGCCGGAAGGCTCGAAAGGGATCTCGCTGTTCCTGGTGCCGAAGTTCCTGCCGAACGCGGACGGCAGCGTCGGCGCGCGCAACCCGATCACCTGCGGCGCGATCGAAGAAAAAATGGGCATCCACGGCAATTCGACTTGCCAGATGAACCTGGACGGCGCGCGCGGCTGGCTGATCGGCCAGCCGAACAAGGGCTTGAACGCGATGTTCGTGTTCATGAATGCGGCCCGCCTGGGTGTCGGCATGCAGTCGCTCGGCTTGACCGAAGTGGCCTACCAAAACGCGCTGGTGTATGCCAAGGACCGGATCCAGATGCGCAGCCTGTCCGGCGTCAAGGCGCCCGACAAGGCGGCCGACCCGATCATCGTGCATCCGGACGTGCGCCGCATGCTGCTCACCGCCAAGGCTTACGCCGAAGGCGCGCGCGCATTCACCTCCTACGTTGCGCTGCAGATCGACCGCGAGCTGCACCATCCTGACGAAGCCGTGCGCAAGGAAGCGGCCGACAAAGTGGCCCTGCTGACACCCGTGATCAAGGCTTTCATCACCGACAACGGCTGGATCGCGACCTCGGAAGCGATGCAGGTATTCGGCGGCCATGGCTACATCGCCGAGTCTGGCATGGAGCAGTATGTGCGCGATGCGCGCATCAACCTGATCTACGAAGGCACCAACACGATTCAGTCGCTCGACCTGCTGGGACGCAAGGTGTTGATGGATAACGGCGCCAAGCTGCGCAAGTTCGGCGCCAAGATCGCCGCCTTTGTCGAAGAAAACGGCACCGACGAAGCGATGAGCGAATTCATCACGCCGCTGGGCGACCTGGGCGACAAGGTCACCAAGCTGACCATGGAAATCGGCATGAAGGGGTTCCAGAATCCGGACGAGGTGGGCGCTGCCGCGGTGCCGTACCTGCGCGTGGTCGGGCACCTGATCTACAGCTACTTCTTTGCGCAGATGGCCAAGATCGCGCTTGCCAAAGAAGACTCGGGCGACACCTTTTACAAAGCGAAACTGGCCACGGCCCGCTTCTACTTTGCCCGCTTGCAGCCGGAAACCGCGACCCTGATCCGCCAGGCCCGTTCGGGCGCGGCCAGCTTGATGGCACTCGACGCCGATTTGTTTTAAGAGAGAATAGACAACATGACCAACTTCATCGTAAAAAAAGTAGCCGTCCTCGGCGCCGGCGTGATGGGTGCGCAAATCGCGGCCCATTGCATCAATGCCAAAGTGCCCGTGGTGCTGTTCGACTTGCCTGCAAAAGACGGTGCCAAGAACGGCATCGTCCTGCGCGCCATCGAGAACCTGAAAAAACTGAGCCCTGCGCCGTTCGGCAACAAGGACGACGCGGCCCTGATCGAAGTGGCCAACTACGAAGACGATCTTGAACTGCTCAAGGGTTGCGACCTGATCATCGAGGCGATCGCCGAGCGCATGGAGTGGAAGCACGACCTGTACCAGAAGGTTGCTCCCTACATCGCGCCCAACGCGATTTTCGCATCCAACACCTCGGGCCTGTCGATCACCAAGCTGTCAGAAGGCTTCGACGCCGAACTGAAGGCGCGCTTTTGCGGCGTCCACTTCTTCAATCCGCCGCGCTATATGCACCTGGTCGAGCTGATCCCGACAGCCGCAACGGGCCCGGCCATCATCGACCAGCTCGAATCGTTCCTGACGACGACGCTCGGCAAGGGCGTCGTGCGGGCCAAGGATACGCCGAACTTCATCGCCAACCGGGTCGGCGTGTTCGGCATGCTGGCCATCATCCACGAAGCCGAAAAATTCGGCCTGTCGGTCGACGTGGTCGACGACCTGACCGGCGCCAAGCTTGGCCGCGCCAAGTCCGGCACCTTCCGCACCGCCGACGTGGTCGGGCTGGACACCATGGGCCATGTGATCAAGACCATGCAGGACAACCTGGCCGACGATCCCTTCTTTGCCGTCTACCAGACGCCGGAAGTGCTGGCCAAGCTGGTCGCCGGCGGCGCGCTGGGCCAAAAGACCGGCGCCGGTTTCTACAAGAAGGTCGGCAAGGACATCTTGCGCCTCGACTTCGCCAGTGGCGAGTACGTCGCCGGCGGTGGCAAGGCGGCCGACATCGTGGCCCGCATCCTGAAGGAAAAGGACCCGGTCAAGAAGATGAAGGCGCTGCGCGAATCGACCAACCCGCAGGCGCAGTTCCTGTGGGCGATCTTCCGCGACGCATTCCATTACATCGCGGTCCACCTCGACACCGTCGCCGACAATGCGCGCGACATCGATTTTGCCATGCGCTGGGGCTTCGGCTGGAATGTCGGCCCATTCGAGACGTGGCAAGCGGCCGGCTGGAGCCAGATCGCAAGCTGGATCAACGAAGACATCGCCGCCGGCACCGCGCTGTGCGACGCGCCGTTGCCGGCATGGGTGTTCGAAGGCCCGGTTGCCGAAAAAGGCGTACATACGCCGGAAGGTTCGTACTCGGCTTTGTCGAACAGCTACGTGCCGCGCTCGGCGCTGGCCGTGTATGAGCGCCAGGCGTTCCGCGCGCCGGTATTCGGCAGCGGCGCAGTGGACGGCAAGACGGCCGGCACCACCGTGTTCGAAGACGAATCGGTGCGCCTCTGGCACCAGGGCGACGAGGTGTTGATCATCTCGCTCAAGACCAAGATGCATGTGATCGGCGAAGGCGTAATCAACGGCCTGAAGATGGCGCTGGCCGAAGCGCAAAGCAATTTCAAGGGCTTGGTGATCTGGAATGCGGATGCGGCCGATGGCGGCGCCTTCTCGGCCGGCGCCGACTTGCAATCGGCCCTGCCATTGTTCATGCAAGGCGGCGCGAAAGCGATGGAGCCGGGCGTGGCGCTGCTGCAAGACACCTTCATGGCGATGAAATATTCGAACGTGCCGGTGGTCGCCGCGGTGGCTGGCTTGGCGCTGGGCGGCGGTTGCGAGATGGCGCTGCATGCCTCCAGGCGCGTGGCCTCGATCGAATCGTATATCGGCCTGGTGGAAGTGGGCGTGGGTTTGATCCCGGCCGGCGGCGGCTTGAAGGAAGCGGCGCTACGCGCGGCCAAAGAAGCGCAAGGCAGCGACATCCTGCATTTCCTGAAAACCGGTTTTACCAATGCGGCCACGGCCAACGTGTCGAAGTCGGCCCTGGAAGCGAAGAAGATGGGTTACCTGTCGGCCAACGACGTGATCGTGTTCAACCCGTACGAATTGCTGCACGTGGCCAAAGTCGAAGCGCGCGCCATGTTCGACGCCGGTTTCCGTCCGCCCCTGAAAACACGGGTGCCGGTAGCCGGCCGTTATGGCTTGGCTACGATCAAGGCGCAGTTGGTGAACATGCGCGATGGCGGCTTCATCTCGGCCCATGATTTCAAGCTGGGCGCGATGATCGCCGAGATCGTATCGGGCGGCGATGTGGACCAGGGCAGCCTGGTGAACGAGCAGTGGTTCCTCGACATGGAGCGCAAAGCGTTCCTCGAATTGTTGAGCCACCCGAAAACCCAGGAGCGGATCATGGGCATGATGCAAACGGGTAAGCCGGTGCGCAACTAAACTGCGATGTCGATCCTGCCCCTGATTTTCAAACTCTTACTGCGCGTGAGGCCAAGCATGGTGTATGACCGGATCAAACAGCAAATGATGGATACCTTGCCGTTCGTGCGCCTGCTTGGGATTCAGATCGACCGGATCGGCGCCGGCACCTCAGAGGTGTCGCTGCCGGAAGACCCGAAGCTGAACAATCACCTCGGTACCCAGCATGCAGGCGCGCTGTTTACGCTGGCCGAAACAGCATCGGGGGCGGCCATGGCGGGCGCCTTCGCCGACTTGATCGTGGGCCTGCGCCCGGTGGCAAAAGAGTCGCGCATCCAGTACCAGAAAGTGGCCAAGGGCGCGACCCGCGCCAGCGGCCGCGTCCCTGGCGACATCGCGGCGTTGAAGGCAGTATTGAAAGCAGAGGGCAAGGTGGCGTTCCCGGTTGAAGTCGATATCTTCGACGCGGCAGGGACGCTGGCGGCACAGGTGCAGGTCGACTGGTACTTATCGGAGAAGCGTTAAGTCCAGTTACTGCCGACAAATCCAAGACAACCACCGAATTTTTGAAAGACTACAATGAGCAAACAACTTCAAGACGCCTATATCGTCTCTGCCACCCGCACCCCGATCGGCAAAGCGCCGCGCGGGATGTTCAAGACCACCCGCCCGGACGATCTGCTGGTGCGCGTGATCCAGTCGGCCATGGCGCAAGCGCCTGGCCTGGACCCCGCCCTGATCAGCGACGCCATCATCGGCTGCTCGTTTCCTGAAGCCGAGCAAGGCTTTAACATCGCCCGCATGGCCGTGCTGCTGGCCGGCTTGCCAAAGTCGGTCGGTGGCGTGACGGTCAACCGCTACTGCGCATCCGGCATCACCGCGATCGCGATGGCGGCCGACCGCATCCGCGTGGGTGAAGCCGACGTAATGATCGCCGGCGGCGTCGAGTCGATGTCGATGGTGCCGATGATGGGCCACCATCCATCGATGAACATGAACATGTTCACCGACGAAAACGTGGGCATGGCCTACGGCATGGGCCTGACCGCGGAAAAAGTGGCGCAGCAGTGGAAAGTGTCGCGCGAAGCGCAGGACGCGTTCTCGGTCGAATCGCACCGCCGCGCCATCGCCGCCCAGCAGGCCGGCTTCTTCAAGGATGAAACGACCCCGGTCGAGATCATCACCCGCACGCCGAACCTGGCCACCGGCCAGATCGACATCAGCAGCCGCACCGTCGACACCGACGAAGGCGCACGCGCCGATTCGAGCATGGAGTCGCTGGGCCGGCTCAAGCCGATTTTTGCCGCCAAGGGCTCGGTCACCGCGGCCAACAGTTCGCAAATGTCGGATGGCGCCGGCGCGCTGCTGATCGTGAGCGAACGGATCTTGCGCGAACATAATTTGACCCCGCTGGCGAAATTCTCGTCCTTCGCGGTCAAGGGCGTGCCGCCTGAAATCATGGGAATCGGCCCGAAGGAAGCGATTCCTGCGGCTTGCCGCGCGGCCGGCATCACCCAGGATCAACTCGACTGGATCGAGTTGAACGAAGCGTTCGCGGCGCAGGCTTTGGCAGTCATCGGCGACCTGGGCCTGGACCCGGCCAAGGTCAACCCGATGGGCGGCGCGATCGCGCTCGGCCATCCGCTCGGGGCCACCGGAGCGATCCGCGCCGCAACCACGATCCACGCGATGCGGCGCAACAATCTGAAGTACGGCATGGTCACCATGTGCGTCGGTACCGGCATGGGCGCCGCCGGAATCTTCGAGCGGATGTAAGCGTCGGTTAGAATTGAAGCATTGAAGGGCGCGGCAGGAATCTCCTCGGCGCCCTTTCCTCATTTTGGAGAACACATGGATATTTTGTGCAGCAAGGCCGACGGCATCTTGACGATTCAATTCAACCGTCCGCAACGCAAGAACGCGATTACCTCCGCGATGTACCAGAGCATGGCCGACGCGTTGCAAGATGGCGATCAGGACGCCGCCGTGCGCGCCATCCTGATCACCGGAACGCCAGAAATTTTCACGGCGGGCAATGACCTGGAAGACTTCATGAAGGGCGCCAAGCCGGATGCCGGCGGCTCAGTCGAGGATCGCCCCGTGTTCCAGTTCATGCGCCAGTTGAATGCCGCCAGCAAACCGGTGGTGGCCGCTGTCGCCGGTGCCGCCGTCGGGATCGGTACCACGCTGCTGATGCATTGCGACCTGGTGTACGCGGCCGACAATGCAAAGTTCTCGATGCCGTTTACCCAGCTTGGCCTGTGCCCGGAATTCGCCTCCAGCCTGCTGTTCCAGCAAATCGCCGGTTATGCGCGCGCGGCCGAAAAACTGATGCTGGGCGAAGCGTTCCTGGCGCAGGAAGCGTTTCAAATGGGCCTGGTTGCCAAGGTGTTGCCGCTGGACCAGCTGATCCCGTTCGCGACTAGCCAGGCCGCCAAGCTGGTAGCCCTGCCGGCGACCTCGGTGCGCGCCACCAAGCGATTGATGAAGAGCAGTCGCGTCGATCCGATTCTCAGCACTATGGCAGCGGAAAACACATTGTTCAGCGCGATGCTGCTGGCACCGGAAGCGAAGGAAGCGTTCACGGCATTTTTCGAAAAACGCAAACCGGACTTCTCACAGTTCGCTTGACGGTTCCGTTCACAAGCGTTCAGAACGTGGCGTCGCTTCGCTTCGCTCGCACGATCTAACCTTGCTCGTTAGGGACGGGTTCTGGAAAGGACGAAAAGTGTTGTGCCTTTTCATTTAGATTTCGGGGGCACCGCCGATCCTCCCTTCCAGTCCAGAGGTAGTATTTCAAAGGTGACAAGGACCAAAGGCGAACTCCCTTTGTTATAGGCGGTATTGGTTATATTTCCCGCTTCATAAAAATATTCCCCCGTCTTGTAGGTCGTTGTCTTGCCCTCCATAACAAACGTCAATTCTCCGGAGGCGACAAATCGAATCCCGGGTCCGACGTGTTGGTGCTCGCGTACGTATCCGCCCGGTTCGAAGGTTGTCTGGGTCGCGACCAGTTTGTACTTGCCGTTGAGTTCGCTCAGAAAGCCGAAATTCTCTTCCCCAAGCTTGACTGTCGATGCTACGCCCTTCCGTTCGACTTGTTGCTGAGCGGACGAATAGCCCATTACGTGGAGCAACGCTACAAAAGCAACAAACAGAGTGAGCCGTTTCATGGTCTTCCCTTTCCTGAACATCAAATTGAACATCAAACCCGCGCCTGTAATGGCTCGGACCCTAACGTTTGAGTTCAGCGACTGCCGTAGGCAGTCCGCTGGAACGAATGGTTGTGGCGCTCGCGCCGTCAAACTTCGGGATGGCGGGGCGGTAATGCGCCGCAATCGCCCACGCTTGTCGGTGTGGGCGATTGTCGCGCAATCTAATTGCGCTCAAGGCTTAGCGTGCCCGAGATTTTCTGCGGGAAGACAAACGGCTGCTGCTGGGGGTCGAGGTGGGTGTCGTCCAGGCATCCTTTGAACGTGCCGCCATCCGATTGACCAGTTAGCGAAACGGTAATGGCAAAGCGCGCCACCCCGTTGCCGCAGCCCATCGCATTCGAGTCCCGAGTCGACGGCCAGGTGACCGCGCCGCCGGTAATCTGGCCCGTTTGAATGGTGCCGTCAGCGCGCAGCCAGGACCACCTTCCGGTCGTGACAGTCACGGCGGAGCCGAGTCCGCCGGCGCCCCGATAGCTGAGGTTCGCGGTCCAGCTTCCGCCAGTGCTGTCTTTGGTCCAGCAATCGCAGACATCATGGTCTACCCCCGCAAAGACCACTCCCGTCACGACACTTCCCGAGCGCTTGCCGGTGAACAGCTCATGACCGGAAAAGCCGGCGTTCTCCGGTCCCTTTTGGGGTGCAACGCTGCAACCGGCGAGCGCAACCAACAGCGTTGCGACGAGCCATCTGTTTGAACGGAGGGACACTATATTGCGCTCAGACATATTCATGGGATTCTCCGGCGGAGGGGTGAATAATTTGGAGTTTATCCGCCCAGGCCGGTAGTGCAATGCGCAATCTCAAGCCTGCGGCATCGATCTCAGCACAATTTCGACGACTGGTACTGCTGATCCCGCGCGCACCGGGCGCCGCCGCAATCGATGGCACTGACTCCGGGTGGACAAACTAATGGCCGCTTTTGGAGCGATGCCATTTCGTATCGATCACCTTGATCAGCCTGGTGTGGAGCATGTCGCGCGCACGCTCATCGGCGCCGATCAAGCTCAGTACCACTTTGTCAGGCACGATAATGTACTGCCTGCGATTGGTGCGCATATCGATGGTCCGCCAGCCCATCAGCGTAAACCATTCCCACTGTTCGTAATCGATAGGATGCTTCAGAAATATTCTCAGTCTCCCCATCACTATATTGCTGCCCACAGGCGGCTTCGCCCCAGCCGCGGGAGTTCGCCGAATCTTGCGAAAACAGAACAAAGTGCGCAGTAGATCTTTTGGTTTCATGAATTTTTAGAACATCGGCTAAGGTGCGAGGCCAGACAACGCATTCGATACCACCCTGGCGGCCTCATGTTTCGGAACCTGGCGCGTAACCGGCAAGGGATCAGGGTACGTTGGTTACGGTGCGAGCAAAATTGATATCCGTCGCTGGCTAGACTTAAATCAACGCGTGGTGCTCGGCAATATGGCTCAAGGCGTCGACGCAAAACGATAGGCCACGCGTTCAAGCCGGCTACAATCGTGCCCATGCTCGCGATCCTTGCCGTCACCTTCCCGTTCTTTGCCCTGGTACTTTGTGGCTACCTGGCCGCGCGTCGTGGGGTGCTGCCGCAGGCGGCCATTCCCGGCTTGAATACGTTTGTGCTGTATTTTGCGCTGCCTTGCATGCTGTACCGCTTCGGCGCGAACACGCCGCTGGCGCAATTGCTCGATCCGGGCGTCTTTACGGTCTACCTTTTCTCTGCGCTGGCCATGGTGGCATTGACCATGGCCACCACCTTGAGCCGCCGAATCGACTGGAATAATGCCGCTTTCGGCGCTCTGGTCGCAGCCTTCCCGAACACTGGCTTCATGGGCGTGCCGTTGCTGGTGGCCTTGCTCGGCGCACGCGCAAGCGGTCCGGTCATACTCACGATTATGATCGACATGGTGATCACCAGCTCCCTGTGCATTGCGCTATCGCACATGGGTGGCGCCCGCACCAGTAGCGGCGTAGCTGCAGCCAGGAGCGCACTCAAGGGTATGGCGAGCAATCCAATGCCCTTGGCGATCCTGCTTGGTGCGCTCGCGTCGTGGGTTGACCTGGCACTGCCCAAGCCCGTGATGCAGACTATCGGACTATTGGCCGACGCGGCATCTCCCGTGGCCTTGTTCACAATCGGCGCCGTGCTGGCGCGCTCGCAGATGGCCAGCTGCGAGCGCTTGCCGCTGGTCGAGTATGTCCCGGTCGCGCTCAAGAAACTGGTGTTGCATCCACTCCTGATCCTACTGGTCGGGCGCACCGCAATGTATCTGGGCATGCCACTCGATCCCCACGCGCTGACCGTCATCGTGCTGGTCGGTTGTCTTCCCAGCGCCAGCAACGTAGCAATGCTGGCCGAGCGCTTCGGTGCCAATACCGAGCGCATTGCGCGCATCATCCTGATCTCGACGGTATTGTCGTTCCTGACCTTCTCGGGCGCGGTGGTATTGCTGACATGAGCCGCGGTCGGCAGGCCCATCGCTCGCTCATTTCATGTCCTGACGGGCACGCATCATGACCGCCATGGCTGCCGATGGCGCAGTGCGATCACGCGCAAGTTCGGTTGCGATCGTGGCCTGATCGACCTGCGGGCGGTTCTGGCTAAGCTTCCATTTGCCCAGTAGCCGCGTGAGCGGGATTTCAATCCCGACGATCGCAGCCAGCAGCTTGTCAATGTAGTCGGACGGCGCATCGCTTACGCGCCATGGCGCGGCGCGTGGCGCTTCATGCTGCTGCGTCAAGCGCTCCAGCAATGCCAGCAACCAGATCGGATCGTGTCGCACTTGCAGCGGGCCGTAGGCATGCACCACGGCATAGTTAAAGGTTGGAACAACTTTTCCGCTCAATGTTTTTTCGGCATACCACGCGGGCGAGACATATGCCTGCGCGCCCTGAAACACCACCATCGATTCCGCCCCGGTCGCCCCATGCTGCCACACCGGGTTACTGCGCGCCACGTGCGCGCGTAGCGTGCCAAATGGCGCATCGGGTGTAGCTGGCGCAATCTCGAACGGAATATGGTCGGCGCACAGGCCTGCGGCATCTTGCGTGACCAGGGTCCCGAGCGGATGGGCGCAGATGAGCTGATGCAGCAAGTCCAGGCGCAGCTCTTCAAACTGTGGCGGTGAATACATGGTTTCCTAGGGGGTCTGCGGCTCGACCACGACGTCGGTCTTGAGTGAATTGGCGATGTAGCATTTTTCGTGGGCCAGATGATGCATCGCTTCCAGCTCCCGAGGGCTCGGTTGCAGCGTTCCCGAGAACGCGATCCTTGGGCGTAGCGTAATGACGGTCAGCGCCATCCTGCCTTGCGCGTTCTGGCCCAGCACGCCTGTTGCGCGGTCGTCGTAGCGATCGATCACAAAACCGTGGCCGGCCGCAATCGACAGCAAGAACAGCATGTGGCAGCTCGATGCGGCTGCAACCAGCGCTTCCTCAGGATCGAGGTTGGCTGGGTTCGACATCGGCAGCGCTACCGATTGCGGCGAAGACGAGGCCGGCACCCGCAGGCCGCCATCGAAGATCCATTCGTGGGCCCGGCTGTATTTCTGGTCAGTGAACGCCTGACCATCGCGTTGCCACACCAGTTGGGCTTCGAATTGCATGCCGGCTCCCGTCGATTGAGGTATTCCGATGATTGAGCCGTTCGGTCGACTTCAAACCCAATTTTAGCAGCATCGCGCACCGCGTACCGCGATGCTGAAAATTGCCGTTCAGGCATCGACCGGCTGCGCGTGCGGTGGCGGAAAAGCGATGGTGCGGCAAGGCAATTTGTGAAATAATGCCCCGTCACTTTCTCATTGGATTGCTGACTTGGCCGGACGAGGAACACGACTTAGTGGAAATTTTTGCGCTTGACGATGAGGTGTCGCAGTGGGAACTGGAGCTGGAGCTGGCGTCGGGGCAATGCACCGGGCATCCTGAGCAACTGGTCAGACTGGCCTGGCACTTGCGCCAGCGCGACACGCAACGGGCGTGCCGGTTGGCGCTTGAGGCGCAAGATTTGCTCGCTCTTCTGCCCGAGCGTCAGCGTGCTGTCGCCGCGGCCCGCTGCAAGCTGGTCGAAGGCGAGGCCAGGTGGCTGTTCGGCGCGCTTGATGCGGCGCATACGCTGGGCGCGGATGCCCTGCAAGAATTTGAGCGCCAGGGCGATGCTGCAGGCATTGCCGACGCTCACTGGCTGCTGGCGTGGATCGCCGTGGACAGTGGCAATGCGGCCGCTTGCGACCTCGGGCTGGCTGCGGCGGCGGCCGCCGCGCGGCACACTGGCGACGCCATGCGAACGGATGTGTTTGATGCCGCCGCCGCCATCTTCTCGGTGTTCCATGATTTACCCACGGCCGATGCGCGCTGGGGACAGCGCTTCGGCCCCGATGTCAGCGGTAAACATCCGGCGCAAGCTGGCTGGATCAACGACTATTTCGGCACCAGTACGTTCCAATCGAGCGACTTCGGGCGCGCCATCGGCTATCTGATGGGCGCTTACGAGGCGGCCATGATGAGCGGGCAGGTGCGCCGTGCCATCATCGCCGCCACCAATATCGGCAATGCCTTTACCAGCCTGAACGCCCACCATGCCGCGCTCGAATGGATGCAGCGCGGCCTGGACCTGGCGCGCCCGACTGGCTGGCCGATGAGCGTCGGCTCGTGTCTGATGCAAACGGCCGAGACCTTGCGCCTGCTGGGCCAACACGAGGCGGCGCACGCATTGCTGGAGGAGGCGCTGCTTGCGCTGGCCCCTTTGTGCGGTTCGCGCACTTATGCGATTGCCCTGGAATACCAGGGCGACCTGGCGCTCGATCGTGGCGATTTTTTGGCCGCGCTGACCAGCTTTTCCCTGCTCAAGGAGCGCGGCGATGCGCTCAGCCAATCCGACTTCCAGAGCGGCGCGCGGCGCGGCCAGGCCCATGCGCTGTCGCACCTGGAGCGCCCAGACGAGGCACTGGCGGTAGCCACCGATGCGCTGGCGCTGGCCAGGGAACAGGGCGATTTCTACAACCAGATCGCGGCCCTGAAAGTGCTGGCCGAAATTCACACACTCCACACCGTGTCCGGCCATGGCTTGGCCGCCGCCCCGAACCTGGCGCTCGACTACCTGCAGCAGGCGCTGGCAGTGGCCGCGACCATCAAGGGCTACACGGTGCCTGGCGACTTGCTCGACGCTACCGCGCGGGCCTATGCGAAGGCGGGCGACTTCGCCAGGGCGTATGAAATTTCACTCGGCGCCAGCGCGGCGCGCGACCAGACCCACAGCCAGGATGCGACCAACCGCGCCATCGCAATGCAGGTGCAATACCAGACCGAGAACGCCCGGACCAAGGGC
>JANPCW010000854.1:0-1639 GCA_031431155.1 Janthinobacterium sp.
CGATGATCGGCAACGACATGCGGCTCGACTCCGGCGTGGGCGTGTGCGGCAAGGAAGGGCAGAGCGTGCCGGTCGGGGTCGGCCAGCCTACCTTGCGCATCGATGGCGTTACCGTTGGCGGCACGGCCTGACATGGACACAAGTAAAGGACCCAAATACGGGGCGCAAATTTCAAAACACAAACTTCTTGCCAACGGCGGTGCGGGTTGCTATAGTCAGTGAACCAACATTGGATAACGCGCATGCACCTCTTTACGTTTTTTACCGGCCACTTTTATTTTAGCGATTCCAACCCAACGGCGGTGGAGTAGCGGCAGGTTCACGTAGGCAGCACAACGCGATCCCAACAAATCCTAAAAAACCGCCAGCAATGGCGGTTTTTTTATTTCTTTTTTAATTTTCCTTTAAACCATTGATCAATCAGGAGAGCACCATGCCACGTACCGACGATTTGCGCATCCGCGAAATGAAGGAACTAACGCCGCCATCACATTTGATCCGCGAATACGCGTGTACCGAAAAGGCCGAGCAAACGACGGCAGGCGCCCGGGTGGCACTGCATCGCATCTTGCACGGCCAGGACGACCGCCTGATGGTCGTGATCGGCCCATGCTCGATCCACGACACCGTGTCGGCCATGGAATACGCCAACCGCCTGGCCACGGAACGGGTGCGCTTCGCGGGCGAACTCGAAATCGTGATGCGGGTCTACTTCGAGAAGCCGCGCACCACGGTGGGCTGGAAGGGCTTGATCAACGACCCGTACATGGACAACAGTTTCCGCATCAACGACGGCTTGCGCATGGCGCGCGAGCTGTTGCGCGACATCAACGAGCTTGGCCTGCCGGCCGGCACCGAGTTTCTGGATGTGATCAGCCCGCAATACATCGCCGACCTGATCAGCTGGGGCGCGATCGGGGCGCGCACCACGGAATCCCAAGTGCACCGCGAGCTGGCGTCGGGGCTGTCGTGCCCGGTCGGTTTCAAGAATGGCACCGACGGCAACATCCGGATCGCTGCCGAGGCGATCAAGGCGGCCTCCCAGCCGCACCATTTCCTGTCGGTGACCAAGGGCGGCCACTCGGCCATCGTGTCCACCAACGGCAATGAAGATTGCCATATTATCCTGCGCGGCGGCAAGGCGCCGAACTACGATGCCGCGAGTGTGAATCTGGCGTGCCAGGCGATTGCAGCAATGGGCCTGGCGTCGCGGCTGATGATCGACGCGTCGCACGCGAACAGCGCGAAAAGATACGAAAACCAGGTTCCCGTGTGCGCCGATATTGCGCAACAGGTGGCTGGGGGCGACAGCCGCATCGTCGGTGTCATGGTGGAATCGCACCTGGTGGCGGGGCGTCAGGATCTGATGCCGGGCAAGGAGCTCACTTACGGGCAGTCGGTCACCGACGGCTGTATCGACTGGGAACAGAGCGTGCTGGTGCTGGAAGGGTTGGCGCAGGCGGTCAAACAGCGTCGCTTGAAAGATGATTTGTAACAAGGCGGGGGCGCAGTGGGATCTATGAGCCTAGTCTAGCCGGCGGCACGGCAAGACATTGCTGACATGATCGGCTGGGCTTGCATGACGGTACGGGAATGCTGATTATTCAGGACCCACAAAAAAAGACCCGCAAGCCGAAAC
>JANPCW010000855.1:0-2228 GCA_031431155.1 Janthinobacterium sp.
ATCGTCAGCGACTTCAGCGCGACCATCCTGCGCGGCGACAAGGTCGGCTTGATCGGCGCCAACGGCATGGGCAAGACCACGCTGCTGAAAATGATCCTGGGCCAGGAACAAGCCGATAACGGCACGATCCGGCTCGGCACCAAGCTGCAGGTGGCGTATTTCGACCAGATGCGCGCTCAACTCAATGAAGAAGCGAGCCTGATGGAAACCATCGCCCCGGGCAGCGACTGGGTCGAGATCAACGGCCAGCGCAAGCACGTGATGACGTATTTGAACGATTTCCTGTTTGCGCCGGAACGGGCGCGCTCCCCGGTCAAATCGCTCTCCGGCGGCGAGCGCAACCGCTTGCTGCTGGCGCGTCTGTTTGCCAAGCCGGCCAATGTTCTGGTGCTCGACGAACCGACCAACGACCTCGACATCGACACACTGGAACTGCTTGAAGAGCTGCTGGAAGACTATACCGGCACCGTGTTCCTGGTCAGCCATGACCGCACCTTCCTCGATAACGTGGTCACGCAAGTGATCGTGGCCGAAGGCGCGGGCCTGTGGCGCGAGTATGTGGGCGGCTATTCGGACTGGGAGCGCGTGCGCCCGAGCACACCAACCGTCTCGAACAAGGCCGTCGCCAAGGCCGAGGCAGTAGCGGCCGCGGCCGCCCAGCCGGCGCCAGCCAAGCAAAAGAAAATGAGCTACAAGGAACAAAAGGAGCTCGACGAGCTGCCCTTGCTGATCGCCAGCCTGGAAGATGAGCAGGCCACGATCGCGATCGAGCTGGCAGCGCCCGATTTCTACAAAAAGAACCCGGCCGACGGCAAGCGCCTGAACGCCCGCTCCGCGCAAATTGAGGGCTTGCTGCTCGATGCGCTGGAGAAGTGGGAATCGATCGAAGCGCGCGCCAAGGCGTGATTGTGCGTGGCGGAAAAGCGGAGCGAATTGGAAATGCAATTCGCTCCGCTTCCGCCATATCGGGGCTCGATTTCTCGCACACTGTATTTCGTACCATTATTGTCACAAACCGTTTATCCGAGACATTTATAATTTCCACGTAAAAGTGGACTGCTGGTAATATTGCTATATCACCAGCTGTATAAATTATTTCAAAGTCGGATAATCATGTTGAGTTCCTTGCGAAATAACGTCGGTCGTAGCTGGAAAAATTCCGCCTTCCCGCCGTGCGCCGCGCCGTGCAGGCCCGTCTTGTGCACCTTGGGACTGCTGATCGGGACGATGTTCAACATGCCAGCGATGGCGGCCTCCAGCAACGTGGTAACGCCGTTTGTGGGTGTGTCCTATTCGTACGACGACAACCTGTTGCGGGTTCCCGACGGCGACGTTCGCGAAGACAACACGCGCGCCGATACGGCCAGGCAGATCGATGCCGGGCTCACGTTCAACAAAGCGATCAGTCAGCAAGTCGTGTCCGGCAAGGCAAAAGTGACGAAGGTTTCCTTCAATCACTTCGATCGCCTCGATTACAACGGCAAGGATTACCTCGCCAACTGGAACTGGCACCTCGGTAACCACATCGCTGGCAATCTGGGCGCGAGCTATCTTCAGGTTCTGGCCCCGTACACCGATCTCTCAAGCCAGGATCGCAATCTGCGCGTTACGCGCCGCGATTTTTTCGACATCGGCTGGCGGTTTCATCCAAGCTGGCGCGCGCGCGGCGGCGTCAACCGCGACAAGTTTTCGTATGAATTGCCAGCCCTGCGCACCAGCGCGCGCACCGAGCTCGCGAGCGAAGCGGGCATCGACTACCTGGCCGCGACCGACAGCACAGTCGGCTTCCAGTTGCGCCGGTTAAAGGGCATCTATCGGAGCCGGCCCGACGCGGGCTTTACCCAGGACGAAGCCAAGGCAAAGGTGTACTGGCGCTACAGCGCAACCACCCAGCTGCAGTTTTTGGGCGGATGGGTCAGGCGCCATCATGAGGCTCCCACGCAGCAAGATACCAGCGGCACCAACGGCCGGATTACGCTCGATTGGGCGCCGTTGGGCAAGCTGCGCTTCGCCGGTTCAGCCTGGCGCGAATTTTCGGCAGTTGAAAGTTCCCTCGTCACCAATAGCCTGAACAAGGGCGTGAGCCTCGGATCGACCTGGCAGCCCAGCGCCAAACTCCAGCTCAATCTGCTGCTCAAGCACGAGCGTCGCGCTTTCGAAGCTCAGCCTGGCGCCGCTCCAGGGCTCGACCTGGACGATTCGACGCGCAACCAACGCTTGTCGGCAAC
>JANPCW010000856.1:0-5085 GCA_031431155.1 Janthinobacterium sp.
AGCAGGTCGACGCCCTGTTGATCGAACCATTCGCGCGCCTTGCTGGCGGCGATGTCGGCTTTGTTTTGATGGTCGGCCACGATAAACTCAATCTTCTTACCGTTGATCATGCCGCCGGCATCGGCAATCGCCATCTTGACAGCTTCCGCGCCGCCAGGACCATCCACGTCCGAATAGACGCCGGACATGTCGGTGATCATGCCGATCTTGATGGTGTCGCCGGAAATCTGGGCTTGCGCGGCAAAGGAATAACCCATGGCACAGGCGGCGGTAGCTGCACAGACGATTGCTTTTAATTTCATGATGTCTCCGTTTGAAGAATTGGTATTGTTGAAGATGTAAAACAGCACAACCCGGGGAACGCTATACGCCCAAAAGTTCGGTCAGGACCGGCATCTTGGCATTCAACTCGGATGCAGCAAAGGTCTCCACGATCTGACCGTGCTCCATCACATAAAACCGGTCCGCCAAAGGTGCCGCGAAGCGGAAATTCTGTTCAACCATCACGATCGTGTAACCCTTGGCCTTGAGGGTCGTGATCATGCGCGCCAGGCCCTGGACAATCACCGGGGCCAGCCCTTCGGAGATTTCATCGAGCAGCAGCAGGCGCGCGCCGGTGCGCAGGATGCGCGCCACGGCCAGCATTTGCTGTTCGCCACCCGACAGGCGCGTGCCCTGGCTGTTCTTGCGCTCTTCCAGATTTGGAAACATGGCGTAGATCTCGGCCACCGTCATCCCCTGTTCGGAGTTCGACAGCGCGGGCGGCAGCATCAGGTTCTCTTCGGTCGAGAGCGACGAGAAGATGCCACGCTCTTCGGGACAATAGCCAATCCCCAGATGGGCGATCCGATGGGTGGCCAGGCCGATCGCCTCCTCCCCGTTCACCTTGATCGATCCCTTGCGCGTGCCGGTCAAGCCCATGATGGCGCGCAAGGTGGTGGAACGGCCGGCGCCGTTGCGGCCCAGCAGCGTGACGACTTCGCCCTGCTGCACCGACAGGTTCACGTCGTGCAAGATGTGCGACTCGCCGTACCAGGCGTGCAGGCCGGAAATCTCAAGTGCCGCTGCCATCAATGCGCTCCTTCCAGCTCGGCATGGGTGGTGCCCATATATGCCTCCATCACTTGCGGGTTGGTCGACACTTGCGCATAACTGCCCTCGGCCAGCAGTGCGCCGCGTTGCAGCACCGTGATCTTGTCGCAGATGCCGGCGACCACGTTCATATTGTGTTCGACCATCAGGATGGTGCGGCCGGCCGACACTTTCTTGATCAGTTCCGTGACCCGGTGCACGTCTTCGTGGCCCATGCCCTGGGTCGGTTCGTCGAGCAGCATCAGCTCCGGCTCCATGGCCAGCGTGGTGGCGATTTCGAGCGCGCGCTTGCGGCCATATGGCATATCAACGGTGATGGTATCGGCAAATTCGGACAGGTCGACTTCGGCCAGCAAGGCCATCGCGCGCTCGTTCAAGCGTGCCAGCGAGCGTTCGCTGCGCCAGAAATGGAACGATGTGCCCAGCTCGCGCTGCAGGCCGATGCGCACGTTTTCGAGCACCGTCAGGTGCGGGAAAACTGCGGAAATCTGGAACGAACGGATAATGCCCATGCGGGCTATCTGGGCCGGTTTGAGCGGCGTGATATCGCGTCCGTTGAACAAGATCTGGCCCGAAGTCGGCACCAAAAACTTGGTCAGCAAATTGAAACAGGTGGTTTTTCCGGCGCCGTTCGGGCCGATCAATGCATGAATGTGGCCACGTTCCACCTTCAGGTCGACCTCACTGACTGCGGTGAAGCCCTTGAACTCTTTGGTCAACTTCCTGGTTTCCAAGATGATGTCTGCCACTGTGTCTCCTGATTATTCTTTTCATAGCACTGCTAATTTTCTTTTAGATAATACACACAATGAATTTCACTCACAATACAGTATAACTACGATGCTGCGGATCAGCGGCGCCGCCAATTTTTTCATCGTACGCATTGCGGCAAATTATTTCCACGAAACGGCTATCATTTGCGCCGCCTTTTCCGCAATCATGATGGTCGGCGAATTCGTGTTCCCGGACGTGATGGTCGGCATGATGGACGCATCGACCACGCGCAAAGCGCTGACTCCAATCACCCGCAGCGCAGCGTCGACTACCGCCATCGGATCGCCGGCGCGTCCCATCTTGCAGGTCCCTACCGGATGAAAAATCGTGGTGCCGATCGCGCCGGCGGCAGCGGCCAACTGCTCGTCGCTGCAAAATTGACTACCGGGCTTGAACTCTTCAGGCCCATATTGTTGCAGCGCGGGGGCGGCCACGATCCGGCGCGTCAAGCTCAAAGCGGCCGCTGCGGTTTGACGGTCCGCATCCGTGCTTAGATAGTTCGGCGTGATTTTTGGCGCCGCATACGAATCGTTCGATCCGATCCGCACATGGCCGCGCGCCGTGGGGCGCAGATTGCACACGCTGGCGGTAAATGCGGGAAAGGCATGCAACGGCTCACCGAACTTGTCGAGCGACAGCGGCTGCACGTGGTACTGCAAATTGGGGCTGGCCTGCCCCGCATCGGACTTGGCGAAGGCGCCCAGCTGGGACGGCGCCATCGACATCGGCCCGCTTCGGAACATGGCATATTCGAGGCCGATTTTCATCTTGCCATACAGGTTTCCGGCCTCCGTGTTCAAGGTCTTGGCGCCCGTCACCTTGAACACCATGCGCAGTTGCAGATGGTCCTGCAAGTTCTCGCCCACGCCGGGCGCATCCTGCAGCGGCGTGATGCCATGCCGGCGCAACAGGCCGGCCGGGCCGATGCCGGACAACTGCAAAATTTGCGGGGAACCGATCGCGCCTGCCGTCAACAGCGTCTCGCGCCTTGCCTCGGCCGACCAAGTAGTGCCGCCGCCGGTAAACACCACGCCCCGGCAAACCCTACCCTGCCCGCTCGCCTCGATCGTCAGGCGCTCAACGTGGCAACCGGTCATGATGGTCAAATTAGGCCGGCTCGATGCTGGCTTTAGAAATGCTTTCGCCGTATTCCAGCGCACACCGCGTTTTTGATTGACGTCGAAATAGCCGCAACCGGTATTGTCGCCGCCGTTGAAGTCTTCTGTCTTCCTGATGCCGACTTGCTCGGCGGCGTCCCGGAACGCGTCGAGAATCTGCCAGGACAGGCGCTGTTTTTCAACCCGCCATTCACCGCCGGCGCCATGTACGTCCGAAGCGCCTGCGTGATAGTCTTCACTCTGTTTAAACAAGGGCAACACGTGTTCCCAGCGCCATGAAGGATCGTCGACCAGGTCGGCCCAATGGTCGTAATCGTTGGACTGGCCGCGCATGTAAATCATGCCGTTGATGGATGAACTGCCGCCCAATACTTTACCGCGTGGGTAAATCAGACTGCGTCCTCCCAGGCCGGCCTCGGGCTCGGTGCGGTACATCCAATCGGTGCGCGGATTGTCGATGCAATGGAGGTAGCCGACCGGGATATGGATCCAGACGTAGTCGTCCTTGCCGCCCGCCTCGATCAGCAAGACGGTGGCGTCCTTGTTGCGCGTCAAGCGGTTGGCCAGCACGCAGCCGGCAGTGCCCGCGCCGATGATGATGTAGTCGTATTCTCCTGCCGATTCCAAAGGCTGCTCCTTCAAGATGGGTTCAACACGGCCATGTGTTCTTATTGGGCCGCGTGCATTTCCGTCACCAGGGTCGCCACCAGTTGCGCGGCCGGCATCGCGCGTACCAGATTAACAGCTGCGCCGCACCACAGCGACATTAATTCGGTATCGCCACTCCTGGCGGCCGCGATGCGGATGCTTGCCGTCAGCGCGTTTTGCACCGGATAGGCCGGCACTTGCGACTCGACGGCCTGCATCAACTGCATGAACCGGTTGTCCATGCCCCGTGCATAGCGCCCGGAAAACGCGCGCGTCAGGCGCGTCGCCTGGTTGCCGGCCGTGAGCAAACGTTGCTTGTATGCGGGATGAATTCCGGATTCATCGCATACCAGGAAAGCCGTCCCCATTTGCACTGCCGTCGCGCCCAGCGCCAGCGCTCGGGCAATGTCGGCGCCATGCATGATCGCCCCGGCCGAAATGACGGGAATATCGAGCGCTGCAACGGTCAGCTCCAGCAACTCGCCTGCGCCCAAAGTTGCGTCCTCTTGAACGCCGATGAAAGTGCCGCGATGGCCGCCGGCCTCAACCCCGGAAGCGCAGACCGCATCGGCTCCAGCGGCCTGCCATGCCTGCGCCTCTGCCACCGTCGTCACGGTACCGATAACCGCGATCCCAGCCGCGTGCAGGCGCGCTACCTGACCGGAACTAAGAATGTCGAACGTAAAACTGGCCACCGCAGGACGCTCGGACAACAGAACTTCAAACTGCTCGTCAAAATTTTCGCACCATTGCGCTGGCATAGGCAATTCCGACCAGCCAAGCGACGACCAGACCGGTTTAAGCAAGTCGGCAGCGTGCGCCAGTTCCTCAGCGCTTGGTGCTGGTATTTTTTGAACGAACAAATTGACCAGGAATGGCCTGTCGGTCAGCTCCCTCACCTGCGCGATCTGAGCGCGCATGGCTTGCGGCGACAGCAGCGATGCCGGCAGCGAACCAAGGGCGCCAGCGTTCGACACCGCCGCGATCAGGGCCGGCGTACAGGAACCACCGGCCATCGGACCTTGAACAATCGGATACTGAAATAGGGTTCCAAGATTCATTGCTATCCTTCCATTTAAAAAGGAGTTTCGAGGGTGATGCCTTGTGGATAAGTCTCTGGATATCCACAGGCACGGTTTGTGAGTAAAAACCAATAAGCTCGTAGGTCTTTTTTTTGTCCAGAAACAATCCTTCGCGGATACACGGTTTACTCGGCGTTTATACGTTCTGCAAATGCTTGATTATCATCAGGATTAAGCACTTATCCACAGAAAAGAGCCTGCGTTAACTACTACTACTATTCCTATATATACCCCATTTAGGTAAACCTACAAAGGGACAAAGAAAAGGAGGCAACCGAGATGTGTTGATCATTGCAACCTGTAGGGAGGGTGAGCGCCGGTGACCTCCAGCCTGCAAGCAAACGGCGGATAACGCTTCGCTCATCCGCCCT
>JANPCW010000857.1:0-5167 GCA_031431155.1 Janthinobacterium sp.
CCGCCGAGAGCCTGCAAGACCAGGCCATCCATCTGACCCAAGTGATCAGCGTGTTCAAGCTCGCCGATCAGCCAGCACTGGTCGCGGCGCGCCCTGCAAAGGATGCAGCCCCGGCCCAAGCGCGTACGCCATTGCCTGCCAGAAGCCGTGTCGAGTCAGCCAGCACGAACCAGCGCAGCAAGAGCGCCAGTCTCAAGCTGGAGCAAAGTGAGGAATGGGAACAGTTCTAAGCTGCCCGAAAGATGGATTCCCCGTTCGCGGGGACGACGGCTTCTAAGCCTTCAGTTCGGCTTGCAGACGCTCGTATTTGGCGCGCAGCTCGGCCTCGGTTTCACGCCAGGCCGGTTTGAATGGAATGCAATCGACCGGGCATACCTGTTGGCACTGCGGTTCGCTGTAATGCCCGACGCACTCGGTGCATTTGTTGGGATCGATCTCGTAAATCGCGGTACCCATCGTGATTGCGTCGTTCGGGCACTCGGGCTCGCACACGTCGCAATTAATACACTCATCGGTAATCAGTAATGCCATGGTTTCACTCGCACTTACTCGGGTTTGACCGCCATCGCTGCAATCTTGTTTTGCAGCCAGCGGTCGACCGATGGGAACACAAATTTCGATACATCGCCGCCGAGAATCGCGATCTCGCGCACGATGGTGCCAGAGATGAACTGATACTGGTCGGACGGGGTCAGGAACATGGTTTCGACGTCGGGCAGCAGGTAACGGTTCATGCCCGCCATTTGAAATTCGAATTCGAAGTCGGATACGGCCCGCAAGCCGCGCACGATGACCCTGGCGTCATGCTTGCGCACAAAATCCTTGAGCAGGCCTGAAAAACTCTCGACCTTGACGTTCGGATAATGGCCGAGAACTTCATTTGCAATCGACAGACGTTCGTCCAGCGAGAAGAACGGTTTCTTGTTCTTGCTGTCAGCGACACCGACGATCAGGCCGTCAAACAGACCCGATACGCGGCGCACCAAATCTTCATGACCGCGCGTGAGCGGATCGAATGTTCCTGGATAAACGGCTACAACCATTGCGGCTCCCTAGAGATGCACCAAGCTAGAACGCGCATTATGCCTGATTTTCAGGCATCAACTGGGCAGTCAAAGCCGTTGGCTGACCAGTTACCCAGCGTTTTCAGCCTATTTGTGCTGGTTTGTTGTATTTTAGCAAGTGAAAGTACACATTGCCGGCCTTTTCAGCGCGGATCACCTCCCATGCGGCAAACCAGTCCGGCATCGGGTTTTCCGCATACGGTCCCGATACGAGGGGCAAACCCGATTCGGCATACACCAGGCCATCGTCAGTTAACAACTCGCCGCACAGCGGCAGGACCCGGGTCAGCAAATCCTGCTGGTAAGGTGGATCCAGGAAGATCAGGTCGAAACGCTGTCCGCGCGCCGCCATGCCTTGCGCAGCGGCGAGGGCGTCGGCGCGGATCAGGTGAACCTGATCTGCCTTCAGCTTGTCCTTGATCTGTTCGAGCTGGCGAATGATAGGGGTGTGGGCGTCCACCATCGTGACCGATTGTGCGCCGCGGCTGGCCGCTTCAAAGCCGAGTGCGCCAGTGCCGGCGAACAGGTCCAGGCACTGGGCATCGGCCCAGGCGCCATCGCGCAAATGGTTGATCCAGTTGAACACTGTCTCGCGCACCCGGTCCGGCGTCGGACGCAGGCCCAGCGCATCGAGTACCGGCAGCGACGTACGCTTCCAGGCGCCGCCGATAATGCGCACTTGATGGGACGGCGGTGCGCGGTGAACCGGAACTTTTGCGGGCTTTTTTGCGGGCTTGGCGGACATGTGGACACTGGGTTGATTCGTTGATGGCCACTATAGCATATGGGTTTGCGCGGGTTTGCGTCGATATTTGCGGGCCGGCGGCGCTTACTTTACCTCGGCGGCCAAGGCATTGAAATCTTCGATCCAGCCTTGCATGCGCTTCTGGGCGTGGGCTTTCTGGCTTGGCGTGGACAACTTGATCACGGCCACCACCAGATCGGCGGTGCCATTGGTATAGGCGTCGAAGAAAACCTTGTGCTCCGAGTTGTCCAGCCGATCGAAGTTCTCCTGCACCAGGGTGCGGATCTGGGCGATGGTCGCCTCCTTGCCCAGCTTTTCCTGCCTGACCTTGTTGAGCAAGGTAATGATTTTCTTCTGGCGCCGGACCCTTTCATTGAACCAGATTTCATTGTCCAGCGGGCGCGCATCGGATGCCACGCGGATCTGATTCGCTTGCTCGCGGCTGAAGCTGCCGAACCATAGCTCGAACTGCTCCATCGACTTCTTATAGCGCACCTGCTGGCGCTTCTCGCTGTCGCCGCGCAGGAATTTCTTGCGGTAGTCGCTATTGTTCGATGCGAATTTCTTTTCCATCTGATTGATCTGGTCGGGGCGCAGCGAGCGCGCCAGCTCGGCCAGCTCGGGCAGCGCCTTAAGCAGCAGAACGTGGGTGCGGCCCTTGATGTCGCTATAGTCGGCCAGCAAGTCCGCCTGGGTGACGTTGCCCTGAAGCTGCTTCTTGCCCGTTGTGAGCAACTGGACGTAATCCTTCAACTGCGTCTTGCGATGCCACTGGAACAACTGGCCGATGTCTTTGCTGACCGAGCCCTTTTGATCGGACTCGAACCCGACGTAGGCGTTGAGCCACCAGTAGAGCAGGGTGTCGCCGTGGTTATAGCTGAGGCGCACGGAATTGCAGCCGGCGATCACAAGCATGGCTGCTATCAGGCACAGCGTGCGAATCCGATGAGAGAGCAGGTGCTGCGTGTTAAACTTTTTCATTATTTCACTCATTTAAAACTCGGCCTATGAACGTTGTCATCCTCGCCGCCGGCATGGGTAAGCGCATGCAATCGGCGTTACCTAAGGTGTTGCACCCATTGGCTGGAAAGCCACTCTTGCTGCATGTAATTGATACTGTGCGGCAGCTATCACCGTCCCGATTATGCGTTATTTATGGTCATGGGGGCGCAGCGGTGCCCGACCTGGTGACGAATCTGAATAAAGCGGGCCAGGCTGCGATCGACACGGCACTGCAGGAGCCGCAACTGGGCACCGGCCACGCCGTCATGCAGGCGCTGCCGCTGCTCGATGATTGCGCCCCTACATTGATCCTGTACGGCGACGTGCCGCTCACCAGCGCCGCAACGCTGCAGCGCCTGGTCGAGGCCGGCGGCGGCGACCAGCTGGCGATCCTGACGGTGGTGCAGGCCGACCCGTTCGGGCTGGGCCGCATCGTGCGCGAAAACGGCAAGATCGTGCGCATCGTCGAGGAAAAGGATGCGACCGAGGGCGAGCGCGCCATTCGCGAAATCAATAGCGGAATCATGGTGGTGCCCACCGCGCAGCTGAAAAAATGGCTGGCAGCGCTGTCGAACCACAATGCCCAGCGCGAATACTATTTAACCGATATCGTGGCCCAGGCGGTCGCCGATGGGGTGACCGTGACGTCGGCCCAGCCTGCTGCGGAATGGGAAGTGGCGGGCGTGAACAGCAAGGTGCAACTGGCCCAGCTTGAGCGCATCCATCAAGGCAATATCGCGCTGGCCTTGCTCGAACAAGGGGTGACCCTGGCCGACCCCGCCCGCATCGATGTGCGCGGCGAACTCATTTGCGGGCGCGATGTCAGCATCGACGTCGGCTGCGTGTTCGAAGGACGGGTTGAGCTGGCTGACGGTGTGACGGTCGCAGCGCATTGCGTGATCGTCAACGCGCGCATAGGCGCCGGGGCCGAGATCAAGCCGTTCTGCCATATCGAGGACGCGGTGGTGGGAGGCGCATCGAAAATCGGACCGTACGCGCGGCTGCGCCCGGGCACCGAGCTGGCCGAAGATGTCCACATCGGCAATTTCGTCGAAATCAAGAATAGCCAGATCGCCGCGCACAGCAAGGCCAATCATCTGGCCTACGTGGGCGACGCAACGGTGGGTTCGCGCGTCAATATCGGCGCCGGGACCATCACCTGCAATTACGACGGGGCCAACAAGTTTCGCACCGTGATCGAGGACGATGCATTTATCGGCAGCGACAGCCAGCTGATCGCGCCGGTGACGGTGGGCAAGGGCGCAACCCTCGGCGCCGGCACCACCTTGTCGAAAAATGCGCCGGCCGGCAAGCTGACCGTCTCGCGCGCCCGGCAGGTGACGATCGACGGCTGGCTGCGCCCGGTCAAAGTCAAGAAATAAGGCCGGGCCGGGGCGGTCAAACGGCGATGCGGGTCTCGTACTTGCTGCGGAAGGTCGAGAAATAGCTCTTCACGTTGCGCACATTGGTCTGGCTCGCGAACAGGCGGTGCGCCAGTGCATGGTAGGCCGGCATGTCGGCCACTTGCAGCACCAGCACGAAATCGGGCCCGGGCGCGACCCGGTAACACTGCAGCACCGCCGCCTCATTGGCGACGTGGCGCTCGAACTGTTCCATCCGGTCAAAGGCCTGGACGTCGAGGGTGATCTCGACGATGGCGGTCAGGCGCGCATCGATCCGGCTCGGGTCAAGGATGGCGACCTGGCGCGCAATGACCCCGCTTTGCGTCAAATGCTTTACCCGGCGCAAGCAAGTGGGCGGCGACACGTGAACCAGTTCGGCCAGATCGCTATTGGTGGACGAAGCATCGACCTGGAGCCGATTCAGGATGCGTCTATCGACATCGTCAAGCAGAACAGCGGGCGCTTCGCTCATGGTTTGGTGTTTTCTTAAAAAATTAGTTAATACATGAAATATTATTTCACATCTAAACTTGCATGAAATAATATACCAAAAATGCACTTTTTTTGATAGCTTATTTCATTGACTCTGCACTACGATGGATTCATTGTTGATCATCTAGTGAAGAGGTTCTTATGTGCGGCATCGTCGGCGCAGTAGCGCAACGCAATATCACGCCCATCCTGCTGGAAGGCCTCAAACGCCTGGAATACCGCGGCTATGATTCCTGCGGCGTTGCCCTGTACGTGGATGGCCAGCTGCAGCGTTCGCGCAGCACCTCGCGCGTGGCCGACCTCGAAAAGCAGTTGCAAGGCGCCGCCCTGACCGGCTTCACCGGCATCGCCCACACCCGCTGGGCCACCCACGGCGCGCCCGCCTCGCACAATGCCCACCCGCACTTTTCCCCGAACGACGAAAACGCCCGCATTGCGCTGGTGCACAACGGGATCATCGA
>JANPCW010000858.1:0-9258 GCA_031431155.1 Janthinobacterium sp.
CCGCCATCGGGGGCCAGGCCACCAAGCAGGATGTCGGAAAAAAGTTGGGAAGTGGCCGCCTTTGCGGCGCGGGTAGACACGTAATGCATAGAGTTGGAAAGTCCGGTTGACTAACGGCATGAGTAACGCGGCGATGAGGCAAACCAGCGCTTGAGCGTTTATTATAGTGCGACCGGACCTTCCTTGCGACCCTGGGAGCGTTCCCGCCCCCTAGCAGGCGGCGTGATTGACGGTGACGACGTGAATCGCCAGCCCGCCGAGCGAGGTTTCCTTGTACTTGTCCTGCATGTCGGCGCCGGTCTGGCGCATGGTCTCGATCACTTCGTCCAGGCTGACGAAATGGGTGCCGTCGCCCTTCAGTGCCAGCGATGCGGCAGTGATCGCCTTCACCGCGCCCATCCCGTTGCGTTCGATGCAGGGAATCTGCACCAGGCCGCCGATCGGGTCGCAGGTCATGCCGAGGTGGTGTTCGATGCCGATCTCGGCCGCATTCTCGATCTGCTCGTTGCTGCCGCCCAGCGCCGCCACCAAGCCGGCCGCGGCCATTGCGCAGGCGACACCGACTTCGCCCTGGCAACCGATTTCCGCGCCGGAAATGGACGCGTTGCGTTTGCACAGCATGCCAATTGCCGCTGCGGTGAGCATGAAAATGCGCACCCCGCCGACCGGGTCGCTCGGGCGGCAATCTTCCGCGTAGTAGCGCAGCACGGCCGGAATGATGCCGGCGGCGCCATTGGTCGGCGCCGTGACGACCCGGCCCCCGGCCGCATTTTCTTCATTGACCGCCATGGCGTACAGGCTCACCTGATGCAGGGCGTCGTGCGGCAAGTCGTTGGCGCGGTCGGCCGATGCTTTTGCTTCCTGCGCCATGCTCCAGAGCCGGGCGGCGCGGCGCTTGACGTTCAAGCCGCCGGGCAACTGGCCCGGGGTGTTGAGGCCGTGCGTGATACAGTCGCGCATCACTTGCCAGATCTTGTCGATACCGGCATCGAGCGCTTCGCTGCTCATGTGCGCGCACTCATTGGCGCGCATCATTTGGGGGATGCTCAAGCCGCTTGCTCTGCCGTGCGCCAGCAACTGGTCCATCGAGTCGAATGGGAACGGGATGGCGCAAACCGGGGCTGCGGCGAGCGCCGCCTGCTTGCCCTGCACTTCGCCGGCGGCATGAATGAATCCGCCCCCCACCGAATAGAATACGCGCTCGATCATGCTGCCGTCGTCCAGCTTAAGCGTGAAGCGCATCCCGTTCGGGTGCTCGGGGAGGGACGATGTCTTGTTCCAGACCAGACCGGTTGCGGCAGTAAATGGCACAGGGTGGGTACCGAGCAAGTTGATCTGGCCGTTCGCTTCCACCTCGGCCAACTTATGGTTCACTTCACCCGGCTCCAGGTCCTGCGGCGTCTCGCCCATCAATCCGAGAATGACGGCCTTGTCGGTGGCGTGCCCGACGCCGGTCAGCGCGAGCGAGCCGTACAAAGCGGCTTCAACGCCGACGGCATGGTCCAATGGCCCGCATTCGATCAGAAACCGGCGCGCTGCCACCATCGGTCCGACCGTGTGCGAACTCGAGGGCCCGATGCCGATTTTAAACAAATCAAATACGCTCATGTCCATCATTAGCCTCTTATCGATGCGGTGTTCACTGCGTTGCGAAGGTCTCAGGCCGCCTGGCTCACGCCAACATCGACGTTGTGCAGCATGTCGGCAACCAGTTGCTCCAGTCCGATCCGCGCTTTCCAGCCCCAGTCGGCCGATGCCTTGCTGTCGTCCAGGCTTTGCGGCCAGCTGGCGGCGATCGCCTGGCGGCTGTCCGGCGAATAGCTGACCTTGAACGCCGGCAGCGCCTGCGTGACTGCGTGGGCCAATTGGCGTGGGTTGAACGACAACCCGGCCACGTTGTAGGCCGAACGGATCTGGATCTGGTCCGCCGGAGCATCCATCAATTCGATGGTGGCGCGGATCGCATCGGGCATGTAAATCATCGGCAACGTGGTTTCGGGAGCGAGGAAGCATTCATAGCGCTCGCCGCGCAATGCCGCATGAAAAATGGCGATCGCATAGTCGGTGGTGCCGCCGCCCGGGGGCGACTTGTAGCTGATGATGCCCGGGTAGCGAATGCTGCGCACGTCCACCCCGTATTTGGTGAAGTAGTATTCGCACAGGCGTTCACCGGCCAGCTTGCTGATGCCATAAATTGTGCTTGGATCCATCACAGTCATTTGCGGCGTATTCACGGCCGGCGTGTTCGGCCCGAAAGCAGCGATCGACGAGGGCCAGAAGATGCGAAACGGCTTGCCGATCGCGCCGCGCTCGCGCGCCACTTCCAGAATGTTCAACAGGCCATCCATATTCAGGGTCCACGCTTTGAGCGGCGCCTGCTCGCCGGTGGCCGACAGCATCGCAGCGAGCTGATAGACCTGGGTGATGCCTTCGTCGGCGACCAGCCTGGCCAGCCGTTCCCGGTCCAGTACATCGAGCTGGGTATAGCGCACCGCGCCGTAGACATTGTTGGCGCCGATGTCGGAGGCGATGACGTTGGCCGTGCCATGTTGCTGCGCGAGTGCGCCAACCAGTTCGCTGCCGATCTGACCGTTGGCGCCGATGATGAGAATGCGTTCCATAGTGTGTTCCCTGACTTATTTGTTCTTGAGGATGCCGAGTTCACGTCCGGCTTGTTCGAATGCGGCAAGTGCGCGCGCTAGTTGTTCCGGTGTGTGCGCGGCCGACAACTGCACCCGGACCCTAGCCTGTCCCATCGGCACCACCGGGTAAAAGAAACCGGTGACCAGGACGCCTAGTTCGTACATGCGCTGCGCGAATTTTTGCGCCACCGGCGCATCGAACAGCATCACCGGCACGACCGGGTGCGTACCTGGCTTGATAGTGAAGCCGATGCGCTCGATTTCGCGCCGGAACTGCGCCGTGTTTTGATGCAGGCGATCGCGCAATTCGGTTGACTTGGACAGGCGTTCCAGCACCGCTAGCGAAGCGCCGGCGATCGATGGCGCGAGCGTATTCGAGAACAGATAGGGGCGCGATTTCTGGCGCAGCGTATTGATCACTTCCTTGCGGGCAGAGGTAAAACCGCCCATCGCGCCGCCCAGGGCCTTGCCCAGGGTGCCGGTGATGATATCGACCCGCTTCATCACATTGTGGTGCTCATGGGTGCCGCGCCCGGTCGCGCCCATGAAGCCGGAAGCGTGGCACTCGTCGATCATCACGAGCGCGCCGTATCGGTCGGCCAGGTCGCAGATCTTGTCGAGTTGGGCGATCGTGCCGTCCATCGAGAACACGCCGTCGGTGGCGATCAGCTTGTGGCGCTTGCCGGCCGCCACGGCAGCCTGCAACTGGGCTTCCAGGTCGGTCATGTCGTTATGCAGATAGCGGTAGCGGCCCGACTTGCACAGGCGGATCCCATCGATGATCGACGCGTGGTTAAGGGCGTCCGAAATGATCGCGTCCTGCTCGTCGAACAAGGGCTCGAACAAGCCGCCGTTGGCGTCAAAGGCGGCGGCGTACAAAATGGTGTCTTCCATCCCGAGAAAGCTCGACAGTGCCTGCTCCAGTTGCTTGTGCACGGTCTGGGTGCCGCAGATAAAGCGCACCGACGACAGGCCGTAACCATATTTTTCAGTCGCTTCGATCGACGCCTGCTGGATTTTTGGATCACCCGATAGGCCCAGATAGTTATTTGCGCACATGTTGATGAGCGTGCGGCCGTCGTCGCAAACGACTTCAGCGCCCTGGCGCGACGCGATCACGCGCTCCTGCTTATACAGTCCCTGCGCGCGCAGTTGGTCCAGATTTTCCTGCAGGCCGCTAAAAAACGTGTTCTTTGCTTGGTCGCTCATCGCTGTCCTCGTCATAGGTTGATGTTCAGGCCGGCTTGACCGTCCCTTGCTGTATGTTGTACCGTGTTTCCGGCAACGACTGATTTGAACATAATTTCAATCAATCGCCGCAATTCCGTTATGTCGAACATAAATTCAATATAATGGATATTACCGAAGCCCATTGAACTTTGCAAGCGCGATGTTTGCATTTCTGATCAACCAATTGTTGCCCTCGACCAAAGCGTTGCATGAAACCAATGAAACCGACCGTTCCAACCAATTCGCCCCCTGAAGTAGGCGCTACGCTGCAACGGCTGCGGCTGGCGCGCGGGCTGACGCTGGAGGACCTGTCCCGGATTGCCGGCGTCTCGAAGTCGATGTTATCCCAAATCGAAAGAGAGAAGGCAAACCCGACGATTGCCATCACCTGGCGCCTTGCGAACGCACTGGGTGTGGCAATGGGCGAATTGCTCTCTAGTGAAACGCGCGAGGTCGAGACGATCCGCCTGCTCGAGGCGCACGAAACCCCTACCTTGCCAGGCAACCATGCCGGCTATGTGCTGAGAATTTTGGGCCCGATGGAGCTGGCGGGGAAATACGAGTGGTACGAACTGACACTGGCGCCGGCCGGCGAACTGGCGTCGCAGCCGCATGACCCGGGCACCTCCGAGCATTTGACGTTGCTGCACGGCGCAATGGAAGTGGAAGTGGGAAGCGCGAAAAAGAAAGTCAAGATCGGCGCCACGGCACGTTACCCGGCGGACCAGCCGCACGCGATCCGCAATATCGGGAAGACCGAAGCGAAGGCGCTGCTGGTGGTGATCCACCGCTAGCGTAAAGGTGGGGCAACATCTCGTAGGGCGGAAAAGGCTCGGCGCCCCCGCTAGAGCCTTCCGCCGGGCGTCGCGGCGAACTTCTTGCGGCGGAAGGCGCTTCGCTTTTCCGCCCTACGTTATAGCGGCTGCTGTTATTTCCCAGCCACCTTCGCCGGTTCCTGCATCCCGAGCGCCTTGCTCAGGAAACTCCAGCGGTCGGCAACTTCGTCGATTTGCTTGGTGGTCGGCTTGCCGGCGCCATGGCCTGCCTTGGTGTCAATCCGGATCAGGATCGGGTTTGCAGCGCCTTGCGCCGCCTGCGCGGCCGCGGCGAACTTGAAGCTGTGGGCCGGCACTACGCGGTCATCGTGATCCGCGGTCGTGATCATGATCGCGGGGTAGCATGCGCCCGGCTTCAGGTTATGCAGCGGCGAATACTTCACCAGCGCCTTGAACTCGTCGGCATTGTCGGACGAGCCGTAGTCCGAGGTCCAGGCCCAGCCGATCGTGAACTTGTGGAAGCGCAGCATGTCCATCACGCCTACCTGCGGGATCGCCGCGCCGAACAAGGCGGGACGCTGGGTTAGCGCGGCGCCAACCAGCAGGCCGCCATTGCTGCCGCCACCGATCGCCAGCTTCGACGGCGAGGTGACCTGGTTCGCGATCAGCCATTCGGCAGCGCCGATGAAGTCGTCGAACACATTCTGCTTTTGCAGCTTGGTGCCGGCCTCATGCCACGCTTGGCCATACTCGCCTCCGCCGCGCAGGTTCGCCACCACATACACGCCGCCCATTTCCATCCAGCTCAGGTTGGCCACCGAGAAGCTTGGCGTGAGCGAGATATTGAATCCGCCATAACCGTACAGATAGGTCGGATTGCTGCCGTCGAGCTTGATGCCCTTCTTGGCGACGATGAACATCGGCACCTTGGTGCCGTCGCGGCTGGTGAAAAACTGTTGGCGCGTCTCGTAATCGGCCGGGTCGAAATCGACTTTTGGCTGGCGCACGATGCTGCTCGTGCCGCTCTTCATATCGTAACGGTAGATGGTGGCCGGACTGGTAAAGCTGGTGTAGGAGTAAAAGGTCTCGCTGTCCGCGCGCTTGCCGCCAAACCCTGCGACCGAACCGATCCCCGGCAGTGCGACGTCGCGCACCAGGTTGCCGTTCAGGTCGAATACCTTGACCTGGCTGCGCGCGTCGGCCAGATAATCGGCCACCAGTTGCCGGTTCACGATATTGGCCGACACCAGGGTCTGCGCCGCTTCAGGCACGATTTCCTTCCAGTTAGCCACGCCAGGCTTGCGGGTGTCGATGGCAACGATGCGGGACTTGGGCGCCTTGTTATCGGTGCGAAACCAGAACACGGGGCCGTCATTGTCGATGAAATCATAGTCCGCATCGAATGCCACCAGCAGCGGTTTGACCGGTGCGTCTGGCCGGCGCAGGTCCTTGTAGAACACACGATTCTTGCGTGCCGTACCATGGCTGGCAGTGATGATCAGGTAATTGCCATCGTCACTGACCTCGCCGCCAAAGCCCCATTCCTTCTGGTCGGCGCGCTGGTAGACCAGTAGGTCCCTGCTTTGCTCGGTCCCGATCCGATGAAAATACAGCTTTTGAAAGTGGTTGATGTCGGCCAGCTTGGTCGCTTCCTTCGGCTCGTCGTAACGGCTGTAGAAGAAGCCCTTGCCGTCCTTGGTCCAGGATGCGCCCGAGAATTTAACCCATTTCAGGCGGTCGTTCAAGTCCTTGCCGGTCTCGATGTCGCGCACTTTCCATTCGTTCCAGTCGGAGCCGGACGCGGCCGTGCCGTAGGCCAAATATTTACCATTCGGGCTCACCGCCATGCCCGCCAGTGCGACGGTGCCGTCCAGCGCCAGGGTATTCGGGTCGAGCAACAGGCGCGGCGTATCTGCCAGGTCCTTCATGGTGTACAGCACGGCTTGATTTTGCAGACCGTCGTTGCGGCTGTAAAAATAGCGGCCACCTTCCTTGAACGGCACGCTGTAGCGTTCAAAATTCCATAATTTGGTCAGGCGCAGCTTGATGGCATCGCGCTCCGAAATCTGGCCCAGGTAGCCTTGTGTCAGTTTATTTTGTGCGTCCACCCACTGCTTGGTCTCGGCGCTATTGGCATCTTCCAGCCAGCGGTAAGGGTCGGCCACATCGACGCCATGATAGTTGTCGTGCTGGTTAACTGTTTTGCTGGCCGGGTAGCTCAATCCGGTGCCATTGGCCTGGCAGACTTGGGCCGAGGCCTGTGTGCCGAAGCTGGCGAGGAGGCTCAACAGCAGTGAAGCGCGTCGTAATTGCATGGGTCGTCCGTCTCATTGGTAAATAATTCGGTGCAGCGGTAGGCCCGATAGCGGTCCCGCCGAGGATGGATTGTTTGGCGTTTTGCCAACGCCGATGATAGCGCCTATCGTGGACTCTGAGGTCAAAAATATGCGCGGCTGTTGCTGACGGTAGTCAGCGACCGGACGTCACGTGCGCGCGACGCTAAGCGCGGGCACGGTCGGCGCCGTGCGCCTGGGTCCACTGGCGCGTCAGATCGAGGGCTGCCCCGATCTCGGCCGGTGTCATCTTGCGGGCAATGGTGCCCTTGTTGGTCGAGGCGGTGGCATCGCCGCCCTGTGCGGCCAGCGAGATCCACATGTAGGAACGCACCGTGTCCTTGGGCACTCCGCGGCCGCTGCTGTACATGCCACCGAGGTTGTACTGCGCCAGCGCATGGCCCTGCTCGGCAGCGCGGCCATACCACAGGACGGCAAGAGCATCGTCCTGGCTTACTCCCTGCCCGTTGGCATACATGACCCCAAGATTGTTTTGCGCGCTGGCATCGCCCTGCTCGGCAGCGATCCGGTACCACGCTGCGGCGCGCGCCGCATCCTGCGGCACGCCTTGTCCGTTGGCGTAGATCACGCCCAGATTGAATTGGGCATTGGGCGCGCCTTGCTCTGCTGCGCGCCGGTACCAGGCCAGCACGCGCTGTTCATCGCGCCGCACGCCGCGCCCGTTCGCATACATGCCGCCCAGATTGTATTGCGCCAGCACATGACCCTGGTCGGCGGCCCGTTCGTACCACGAGCAGGCCCGCATTTCATCCTGCCCCACGCCCTGCCCGTTGGCCAGCATGATGCCAAGGTTGAACTGGGCATCTGCGTCGCCTTGCTCGCCGGCGCGCAATAACCAGGCAAACGCCCGCAATTGATCGGCCGCAACGCCCAGCCCTTCCGCATACGCGACCCCGACCTGCCGCTGTGCGGCGGCGTCGCCTTGCGCTGCGGCTTGACGAAACCAGGCCAGCGCATGGACATCGCTTTGCTCGACCCCCTGCCCGCGCTTATACATCAGCCCAAGGTTGAACTGGGCCGATGCTTCGCCCTGCAGCGCGGCCTTGCGAAACCACGCAATTGCCAGGCCATAATTCTGGGCTGCACCCAAGCCTTGCGCATACGCTTCGCCAAGCAGGTTCTGGGCACTTGCTATGCCTTGTTCCGATGCCCGGTAAAACCAGGCCAGGGCCAGTTCATGGCATTGCGCGACACCGCGTCCCTTGCGGTACATTTGCCCCAGGTTTTGCTGGGCCGAGGCGTCGCCCTGCTCAGCGGCGCGGCGGAACCAGTGGACCGCTTCGGCGTCATCCTTGACCACACCACGCCCGTTGTAATACATCGCCCCCAGATGATTTTGCGCGAACGCCAAGCCTTGCCCGGCGGCCTTGCGCAGCCACTCGACGGCATGATAGTCATCGCGCGCAACGCCCTTTCCTTTTTTGTACATTAAGCCAAGATTAAACTGGGCGTAAGCGTTTCCCTGTTCCGCAGCTTCGCGAAACCAGATGTAGGTCTGATAACTTTCTTTGGCAATATTGCGATCGTCCATGCTATGTCTCCCAGCACCACAATCCAACAGGTAGAGAGCGAACCAGCGGCGGCAGCGAGGGTCGTACTGCGCGAATTGGTTATTTAAATTATAAAAGACCGTGCCTAAAAGGCTTTGAGCACGCGCAAGCGCTAGATTGACTTGTCACCTATGGCGCGAGCGCGGCATAGACGCAAGAAAACCCGCAGCGATTGCACGCATACGGGTTCTGGCCTGCCCCTTCCAATACTAAACGGTCGCGCTTGCCGGTTTTGGACCGAACGCATAGACGACCATCGCCATGATGGTCACGCACCAAACGATCAGCGCACCCGAAGGCAGATCGAAAACGGTCGACAACAGTAGTCCTGCCCCATAGCCAACGGCACCGATCAGATAGGCAACCGGCAACCGTTTTTTTCCCTCGTAGTGGCGAACTGCCAGGCTGGGAACGATCAGGCTGGCGAACACGAGGTACACCCCGACCAGTTGCACGGAAGCCGTTACAGCCAGTGCAAAGATCAAGTAAAAGCCCAGCCGGCTCATGCGTTCCTGGAATAAATACAAAACAGCGACAACGAACGCCGTGCCAATAGCCGGCATCAGCAATTGGCTGTAGCGGACCCACAATATCTGGCCCGCCAGCAAATCCTGCAGATGTTCGCCGCCGTGCGGATTGTGCGCGACCAGCAATAAGCCGCCCGTGGCCGCCAGAATGAACATCACGCCAATTTGATATATATATA
>JANPCW010000859.1:0-13153 GCA_031431155.1 Janthinobacterium sp.
CCCAGGTCGACCAGCCAGTCGGCCGTCTTGATGACGTCCAGGTTGTGCTCGATGATCACCAGCGTGTTGCCCTGATCGCGCAGGCGGTGGATCACTTTGAGCAACAAATCGATGTCGTGGAAATGCAGGCCGGTGGTCGGCTCGTCGAGAATGTAGAGCGTGCGCCCGGTATCGCGCTTGGATAATTCGAGCGACAGCTTCACGCGCTGGGCCTCGCCGCCCGACAAGGTGGTGGCGCTTTGCCCGAGCCGGATGTAGCCGAGCCCGACGTCGAGCAAGGTTTGCAGCTTGCGTGCGATCAGCGGCACCGGCTTGAAGAACACGTACGCTTCCTCAACCGTCAGGGCCAATACTTCCGTGATGTTCTTGCCCTTGTAATGCACTTCCAGCGTTTCGCGGTTGTAGCGCTTGCCGTGGCAGACGTCGCACGGCACATACACGTCCGGCAAGAAGTGCATCTCAACCTTGATCACGCCATCGCCCTGGCACGCTTCGCAGCGCCCGCCCTTGACGTTGAACGAAAAGCGCCCGGCGCTGTAGCCCCGTTCCTTGGCTGTCGGCACGGTTGAGAACAGGTCGCGGATCGGCGTGAACAAGCCAGTGTAGGTGGCCGGGTTCGAGCGCGGGGTGCGCCCGATCGGGGCCTGGTCGACCGCGATCACCTTATCGAAATGCTCGAGCCCGCTGATCGAATCATGCGGCGCCGGTTCCGCTTGCGAGCCGTACAGGTGGCGCGACAGGGCCGGGTACAGGGTGTCGTTGACCAGCGACGATTTGCCGGAGCCGGAGACGCCGGTCACGCAGGTGAGCAAACCGACCGGCAAATTGAGCGAAACACTCTTCAAATTATTGCCGGTAGCGCCAGTGATGACCAGTTGCTTGTCGGGATTGGCGACCCGGCGCTGCTTGGGCACGGCGATTTTCAAGGTGCCGTTCAGGTACTGCGCTGTCAATGATCGTTTGTTGGTCAGAATATCTTCCAGCGTGCCCTGGGCGATGATTTCGCCGCCATGCACGCCCGCACCCAGGCCCATGTCGACGACGTAATCGGCGGTGCGGATCGCGTCTTCGTCGTGCTCGACGACCAGCACGCTATTTCCGATATCGCGCAAGTGCTTGAGCGTTTCGATCAGGCGGTCATTGTCACGCTGATGCAAGCCGATCGACGGCTCGTCGAGCACATACATCACGCCGGTCAGGCCGGATCCGATCTGGGACGCCAGGCGAATCCGCTGCGCTTCGCCGCCCGAGAGCGTATCGGCGCTGCGGTCGAGCGACAAATAATCGAGCCCGACGTTATTGAGGAAGGTCAGGCGCGAGATGATTTCCTTGACCACGCGATCCGCGATTTCCTTCTTGGCGCCGGTCAGTGTCAACTCTTCAAAGAACCTCAATGCCTGGCGCAGCGGCTTGGCGGCCACTTCATAAATGGCGCGCTGCTGCTTGCCGCTGCCGACCTTGACGAAGCGCGCCTCCACCCGCAAGCGGGCTCCTTTGCAGGACGGGCACTCCTTCTTGTTGATGAACTTGGCCAGCTCTTCCTTGACTGCCATCGAATCGGTTTCGCGATAGCGCCGTGCCAGGTTGTTGACCACGCCTTCAAACGCGTGCTCCTTGATCACGGCGCGGCCGCGTTCGTTGACATAGGTGAACGGAATCGATGTCTTGCCCGAGCCGTACAGCACCGCTTGCTGCGCCGCGACTGGCAATTGTTCGAATGGGACATCGAGGTCGAACTCGTAAAACGAGGCGAGATTGGACAACATCTGGAAATAAAACTGATTGCGCCGGTCCCAGCCCTTGACCGCACCGGATGCCAGCGACAAGTTCGGAAATGCGACGATGCGCTTGGGGTCGAAAAACTCGATATGGCCAAGCCCGTCGCATTCCGGGCAAGCGCCCATCGGATTGTTGAACGAGAACAGGCGCGGCTCGAGCTCTTGCAGCGCATAGCCGCACACGTTGCAGGCAAACTTGTTTGAAAAAATATGCTCGGCTGCAGATTCCATTTCCAACGCAATGGCGCGTCCGTTTGCCAGCCGTAACGCCGTCTCGAAGCTTTCGGCCAGCCGTTGCTTGATCTCGAGGTTGACCTTGACCCGGTCCACCACCACATCGATCGTATGTTTTTCCGTTTTCTTCAGTTTTGGCAAGTCATCAATCTCGACGATGCGCGCGGCATGGGTGCCGCTTTGCACCCGAAAGCGCACGAAGCCCTGGGCCTGCATTTGCTCGAACAGGTCGACATGCTCGCCCTTGCGATTGGCGACAACCGGCGCCAGAATCATCAGCTTGGTATCGGCCGGCATCGCCAGCACGGCATCGACCATCTGCGACACCGACTGGGCCGCCAGCGCATTTTCCGGATGATCGGGGCAGTAGGGCGTGCCCACCCGCGCATACAGCAGGCGCAGATAATCGTGGATCTCGGTGACGGTGCCCACGGTGGAACGGGGGTTGTGCGAGGTCGCTTTTTGTTCGATCGAAATAGCCGGCGACAAACCTTCGATCAGGTCGACATCAGGCTTTTCCATCAGTTGCAGGAACTGGCGCGCATACGAGGACAGCGATTCGACATAGCGGCGCTGGCCTTCCGCGTACAGCGTATCGAAAGCCAGCGATGACTTGCCCGAGCCGGACAGGCCAGTGATCACGACCAGCTTGTTGCGCGGCAAATCCAGATTGATGTTCTTGAGGTTGTGCGTGCGTGCACCGCGAATGCGAATCTGTTCCATTATCCTGTGTCTTGCTTTCAGTAAGGGCTGTGTAGCAAACTGCGTGGCCCGCACAACAACTAACAGGCCAAAACGGTCAACCTCGTACTATAGCCGGGTTTTGATCCTAGCGCGCTGCCTCCCTTTGGCGCCCCAGAAGGGGGGGCAAACGGCAGTTGAAGGGGCAAGGAGCAGCTTTTCTGGTATTGAGTACTGTACATAATACCAGTATTTCGCGAGCATCATCATCTGCCTGGAAAATCGGCATTCGGCCCGATTTCCTGGGATCGGCAAACCGAATTTTTCAAGCGTTGCCAGCATTCGTCGAAAGTTGTTGAAAGTAAACGGCTTTTGATGCAATTGCCCTGATACACTATTGCCTTCAGGAGAATAACCTTGCTAAATTCAAAGAAACCTACAAATGGTGCTCCCGCACAGGGCTCCAAGGATGCGAACGGACGTTTTCGACTGGTTCGCTATTTCTCGCTCACTGGCCTCGGCCTGTTCGTTTTGGTGGCGCTGGTACTGACGTACTTCGAGCGCGACCAAGGCAAATTCTTTCAGGACGTGCAGCAAAAGCAGAGCGCCTTCTTCAAGCAGGTTCAGGGAGGTTTCGCGACCGCCCAGGATGCGGCGGCGCGGCGCGACTTGCTCACCATTCATGAGTCGGGCAACGTCAACCTCACGCGCTTGTTCGCCAACACGCTGTGGGAGCGCGACTTCGCCCCTTTCGTGGCACGGTCGCAAGCCATTTCGGTTGACCGGTGCCGCGAGCTGGCCGACGTCAAGAACCCGAAGGACGGCAAGATGACGCCGTCGAGCGAGAAAAAATCGTGTTTCGCCGACATCGGCAAGCAAGTGATGGCGATGGAAGACTTCCCGCTGCTCGACGCCAAGGTGTTCGACGCGATGAAGAACACCACCGTGTTCAAGATTAAGGTGTTCGACCTGCGCGGCATTACCGTGTACTCGTCCGAGCACGCCCAGATCGGCGAGGACAAGAGCGCCAATGCCGGCTGGAAGAGTGCCGCCATCGACGCTAAGCCTTCCAGCGAACTGACCTTCCGCGGCAAATTTAGCGCCTTTGAAGGCGTGGTTGAGAACCGCGATCTGATCGGCAGCTATCTGCCGGTGCGCGCGCCCGGCAGCGATAAAATCGTCGGCGTGTTCGAGGTGTATTCGGACGTGACACCATTCCTGAACCAGATCAAGACCACCTCGGCGCAGATCCGCAAGACGTCCGACGGTTACCAGTCCAACGTCGAGCTCGCCGCCGCCGAGAACCAGCTGAAGGTCGAGGCATCGGGCCGCTCTACGCTGCTGATCGTGCTCGGTTTGCTGGCCATTTTGTTCGCCGCGCTGTATGCGATCGTACGCCGCGCCGACCGCATTCTGGTGGCCCAGGAAAGCGAGCGCGAGCACGTCCAGCAGATGCTGGCGCAATCCGAGAAGATGGCATCGCTGGGCCAGATGGTGGCCGGCGTGGCGCACCAGATGAACACACCGCTCGCGTTCTCTCACAACAACGTGAGTATGGTGATCGACGTGCTCAACAATTTCAGCACGCCGCTGCTGGTTGCCGGCAAGTTGACCAAGCTAGTCAAGAACACGGATGAGGATCGCGTCAACCTGAACATTGCCAAGTCGCGCGCGGTGATCATGGAGATCGACGAAGACAATCTGGACGTGGCGGTGCCGCTTGAGATGCTCGGCGACACGCTGCATGGCATCGACCAGATGCGCGAACTGGTCCAGAACCTGCGCGACTTTACCCGCCTCGACCGCAGCAAGACCGCCGAGTTCGACATCAACAAGGCGCTGCGCAACGTGGTCTACATGGCCCGCAGCGTGATCCCGACCCACATTGAAGTCGTCGAGCGCTATGCTGCGTTGCCGAAAATCGAATGCAACGCCTCGCAGCTGAACCAGGTATTTCTGAACCTGATCAACAACGCAGCCCAGGCGATCGTCGCCGAGCAGGGCACGGTGACGGTGCGCAGCAGCGTCGAGGAAAATCGCATCCGGGTCGACGTCAGCGATACCGGGTCGGGAATTTCGCCCGAGGTACTGTCGCGCATGTTCGACAACTATTACACCACCAAGTCGGCGTCGGAGGGCACCGGTTTGGGCCTTGCGATCGCGCGCAGCATTGTTCTCGAGCATGGCGGTGAGATAACGGTCGCGACCGAGTTAGGCAAGGGATCGACCTTCACCGTGTTCCTGCCGGTCGCATTGGCTGCGGTAGCGGCATGATCGAGGCCATCCGCATCCCCGGCAAACTCGGCACCGTGCTGTGCGTCGACGACGAACCGAGCATCTTGCGCTCGCTGTCGTGGTTGCTCAAAAAGCAGTTCGAGGTCCAGACCGCCGCCAGCGGCCAGGAGGCCTTGGCGTTGCTGCGCAATAACGACTTCGACGTGATCATCAGCGACCAGCGCATGCCCGGCATGATGGGCTCGGAGTTACTGCGGGAGGCGCGCAAGATCTCGCCGCGCTCGATGCGCATCCTGCTGACCGGCTATTCGGACCTGCAGGCCATCCTGCGTTCGGTCAACGACGGCGAGGTATTCCGGTTTATCAACAAACCGTGGAGCATCAAGGAGCTGCCCGAGGTCGTCGCCGAGGCAGCCGCGATCGCGAAAAGCCACGTGGCCGAAGCGCCGTCGGAGCCCGACGCCGACGCCGAGCAAGCGCTCGACATCCGCGCAGAATCCATCCTGCTGATCGACGACGATCCGATGATGGGTCAACTGATCGCCGAGGCAGTGGGAACCGGCGTCAAAGTCGCCCACGCCACCACGCTGGCCGAGGCGGTCGCCACCTTCGACGTGCAAAATGTCGGCATCATCGTCGCCGACACCAGGGTCTCGAGCCAGGACACCACCACCATGCTTAAAGTGCTCAAGCAGGAACACCCCGAGATCGTGACCGTGGTATATGCGGCCACGGCCGACGCGGTCGACGTGATCTCGCTGATCAACCAAGGTCAGATTTTCCGCTTCATCCCGAAGCCGGTGAAGATGGTGACGCTGAAACTGGCGTTGATGGCGGCCGCGCTCAAGCGTACGCAACTGCGTTCGAGCCCGAATGCCGCCAAGCGCCACATGGTCGAGAGCGTCGCCGACGAAGCCAGGCAGGACATGCTCAAGACCATCGAGCAATCGGCCGCCGTCGTTGGCGCGGATGCCGGCGCCAATCTGTTGCAGCGCATCGGCGGCTCGCTCCGGCGCATGTTCGGACGCGGCTGATCAACGAGGGTTGACGGTGGCTGGCGCGGGGCGCGCCGCCGGGTCGGGCAGGGAGGTTAGCTCAATTGAGCTTGCCGCTGGCAGATCGCCTGATCAATTTGCGCAAACGTCTGCGACAGATCGCGCTGCGTCGACGTGATACCCAACTGTCTTGCAATCTGGGACGCAGAGAAAACTCCCCGGATCATTGTCTTGTCGGTAAACGGCTCCTTGTCCACCACCAAGGCATGCTGCCTGCCAGAATGCCTCAATGTTGCGACAATGTCGCCAACCCGGGCGTAAAGCACCGACTCCATGGGCATGACCTCAATCTCGCTGGTCATGATATCGCGCACCTTCAGCTCCCCCGGCACCAGGCCCGTGGAATCGGTTGCCGCCGCGATCCGGCGATCATCGAAGTCGCGGGCAGTAATCAAGCCAATGACATCGCCGGCGCCATCGACGATGAGGAGCAATCTGACTCCCCGAGCAATCATCTTTTGGGATGCCGCCGCAACGCTGACCTCGGCGCTGGTGGTGGCTGCCGGAACAAAACGCAGATCCGTCATCACCTCCAGTGCCGAGGAAGTAATTTCTACCGGATTCGGTGAATAAAAATACGGGCTGGAAAACCCCGTGCCTGGCTCCAGCAGCGACAACGCTAGCGGCTCAAAAGTGATGGTGGATGTTCTTTTCATTGCGGTTCGATCTGTTCTAGGGTCTCGGTCGGTTTTATTGCTTGAATCCAACGTTGAGTGTAAGCTAAAAAAGCGCCAAATGAAACTCCAACGTGCATGCATGCCCGAAGGCTGAACGGTGCTGGTCAGGAGCAAGCGCGTTATATATTCGAGTCCCATGGACCAGGTGCATGGCATAATCGCGTCTAGTAATAAAATTCAACCGCATTGCGGAAAGCCGCAGCAGTTCAACAGGAGTGATTCATGGCATCAGTCAACAAAGTCATCATCGTCGGCAATTTGGGCCGCGATCCGGAAGTGCGTTACATGCCCAGCGGCGACGCCATCGCCAATATCGCCGTCGCCACCTCGTACAAGTCGAAAGACAAAAATACCGGCGAGCAAAAGGAATTAACGGAATGGCACCGTATCTCGTTCTTCGGTCGCCTGGCCGAGATCGTCGCGCAATACCTGAAAAAAGGTTCGTCGGTCTACGTCGAAGGCCGCCTGCAAACGCGCAAGTACACCGACAAGGATGGCGTGGAGAAATACGCCACCGACATCATCGCGGAAACGATGCAAATGCTCGGCGGCCGTCAGGGCATGGGCGGCGATTCGATGGACGATGCCGGCGGTTCCTATGAGAACAGCCGTCCGGCCCAAGCCCCGGCGCCGCGCCAGCAGCAAGCGCCAACCCCGCCGCCGCGCCCGGCCCCGAAGCCGGCGCCGAATTTCTCGGATATGGATGACGATATCCCGTTTTGAGGGATATACCTGCGACCTGAACGGTAAAGTCTTACCAGAAAGCCCTGAGAAAATCAGGGTTTTTTCATGGTTACATCAAAAAGTCTGTAAATTTTATTTGACGTAAAAATCGCTATGCAGAGTCCTGCATAGCGGCCAGAAGTTGCCAGCCACAGGAGCCCCTAAGTTTTCTTTACCCTTCTATTTTAAACGTCCGATGATGTCTTTGGTGCGTCTGCGGCGAGCACAAGAATTATTTCTACCCCAACTTCGTCGTTTGCCTGGGGCATTTTCCATGGGATGAGCCCGTGGCACGGCTCATCGAAACCAAAAACGTGAAGGATACTATACGGAAGCCGGTAGGTGCGCCACAAACATCGATCGCCCCTTGTCGAGACTTTGAAGAGCTAAACAGTTACGGCATTAATTGGCGCTAACCTATAAATGCACAAAATAAGTTTTACCTGATATCTTGCCAGTATAGGCTGTAGCAAGTATTTTTACAGTATAGGCTGTAACAAGTATCTTGATAATATAGTCTGGAGCAAGTATGTTGACAATATAGGCTTTAACTTATATATTGAACCCATGGCTACCGACTATCCCATTCGTTTCGCGGCTCAACTACGTCAGCACTTAAAGGCGTTCAGGAAGGCGCGTAACCTAACTCAGGCCCAACTTGGGGATCTCGTTGGAGTCCGTCAGGCGCGCATTGCAGAAATCGAAGCAAACCCAGGCTTGGTGAGATTCGAACAGTTGATGCAGATATTGTCTGCACTCGGAGTCACGCTAGTCTTGAACGAAGACTTGTCTAAATGGCAGGCGCCTACACTCAGCGAGAATGCAAAGCGAACTGCCCGGAAAACGACCGCAGCAAGATATGTCCTTCCGGAGGATGCCTCCTGGCGAGTCGTTGGTGGCGGGGATGTACTTCCTCGCTACAGTGTACGTCTTCCAACTGGATCTTGGAGTGCAGCGGCATTAGGAACTGCGCAAGCCCCCACAAGCTTGGTCGTTCCCCCTGGCGCAAACGCCCCAACAAATAAGAACACCAAGTTTGCGTTGACTCGCGCCAGCCCCAAGAAAGCTACATCTGCTCTGGAGACTCTGCGTGCCCTCAACCCCGGCAGCGACGTTCAGCCGACCTCGAGACGCAACTTCATCGTACGCCCAAAGAAAGGGACATGGTGACTCAAGCACTCAATGTCTGGATGAATGGCGAGCACGTCGGCGTATGGACTGTATCTCGAGAATCACACGCCTTCCACTACGCGCCGTCTTGGTTGGACTCCCCGCGACGCAGGTCGTTGTCACAATCCATACCGATAAGTAGTTCACTGGAAACCAAGGGCGAAGTAGTAAGGAATTATTTTGACAATCTACTGCCAGACAACGACAAGATACGATCTCGCCTGGGCGCACGCTTCAACACCAAATCTTCAGGCACGTTTGATCTTTTGGAGGCCATTGGACGTGACTGCGTGGGCGCCGTGCAACTGCTGCCCGAGAACGCTGTACCTGAAGGCTGGGATCACATCAAGTGTGAACCCTTAAGTGAAGGGAAAATCGTAGAAATCTTGCAGGCCGTTCCCTCAGAAACCACTCCAGAAAGCGTGCATGACGATGATCTATTTCGCATCTCAATCGCAGGAGCTCAGGAAAAGACGGCGCTTACCTGGTATGAGAACAGTTGGTGCCGGCCCCATGGCGCTACACCCACAACGCATATCTTCAAATTGCCGCTTGGGCTCATTGGAGGATCGAAGCGAGTAGATGCATCGGACTCCGTGCAAAATGAATGGTTATGTGCCCAGATCATGACGGAGCTTGGATTTCCCGTTGCGCAAACATCTATGTCGATGTTTGGTGGACAAGCGGTACTGATAGTCGAAAGGTTTGATCGCGCATGGGCGGACGATCATGCCTGGATCGCTCGGTTGCCTCAAGAGGATTTCTGTCAAGCGTTAGGGTTGCCACCAGATAAAAAATACGAAACTGCTGGCGGGCCAGGCATCGCCACCTGCGTCCAACTTCTTCAAGGGAGTCTGGACAAGGGCGACACGGCATTGTTCTTGATGACTCAATTTGCATTCTTCCTGCTGGCAGCCACCGATGGACACGCCAAGAATTTTTCTATTTTCCTGCAGCCAGGCGATGCGTATGAAATGACACCGCTGTACGACGTGTTGTCAATGTACCCCTATTATGGAAGTGGTCCCAATCAGTTTAACCAGTGGCGCGCCGGGCCTGCAATGGTCCTGCGCTCAAAGAATGTTCACAAGTACTACCATACCATTCTCGCTCGGCACTGGCATCAACAGGCAATGGAGAACGGCGGGTCATCAGTGTGGGAGGCTATGGTAAGGCTGGCAGAGAACGTCAACGGGACCTTAAACGCTATTGAGGCGCAGCTACCTGATGACTTCCCCGTCCGAACATGGACGACCATCTCCAAAGGTATGAGAGAAACCTCGGGGGAATTTCTAACCCAAATAGTCGAGTTGAAGCAAGCATGAACTCATTCCCGTCAAGTTGATGCACCGGTTCAGATAGCCCGAAAGCATGCGTAAAGTTTTCGCCAAGTTTTCGTGTGAAACGCTACACAATTCTATACGTCACCACCGAATGAGCGACAAGCTTCAAAGTCATGCTGTGCAGTTGAAGCATGAGTTCACTCACTTTTGGAACCCTCAGGCGTACATAACCGTTTTGAGGTAATCTGTCTGGGGCAGTAGTCAATACGAAAGCGGAACCCTGGCGGTTCCGCTTTTCATGAAAGGCCCGCATTTTCTATATACTGGCGGCAATTGCAAATTTTAGGGTGTTTTACCATGTCCAAAGAAGCCTTCTCGGAAAACGATTGGCGCCGCCTGCTTACCAGCTTGGGCGAAGATGCCGACCGACCCGGCCTGGCCGATACGCCGGCCCGCATGGCGAAGGCGTGGAAGCATTGGACCTCTGGCTATCACCAGGATCCGATTGAGCTGCTCAAGGCCTTCGAAGACGGCGCCGAGCAATACAACGAACTGATCGTGGTGCGCGGGATCCCGGTCTATAGTCATTGCGAACACCATCTGGCCCCGTTTTTCGGCAAGGCCACCATCGGTTATGTCCCGGACGGCAAGATCGTTGGGCTGTCGAAGCTCACGCGGCTGGTCGACTGCTTTGCCAAGCGCCTGCAGGTGCAGGAGCGGATGACAATCCAGATCGCCAACGCGCTGATGGATGCGCTTGAGCCGAAAGCGGTGGGCGTGGTTGTGCGCTGCCGCCACATGTGCATGGAAAGCCGCGGAATCCGTACTCCAGGCGAAGAAACGATCACCTCGGCCATGCTGGGCGAGCTACAGCCGAATCTGGCGCTGCGCACCGAATTTTTGGCATTGGCGCGCGAACAGTAGAGACGGAACCGCCGTTCCGGCTGCTCCTAGTAGCGGTATTCCGTAACCAGGTGTTTGGTGAAATTGTACTTGCTGCCGCCCGCCAGCAGGTCGATCAGGCGCTTGGGCGTGGATTCCGACATGAAAGCATCGGCGGCGCCATCGCTACTGCGAAACTTTGTCCCAGGGCTGAGAATTTGGTTGGCTTTGATCTTCAGGTGCTGGAACGTCTTCGTTTTCTCGTCGTTGAGAATGAAGTGGAGCTCCTGCTTGAAGGTCAGGAATGGAATCTTCAACCACCAGCCGGCATCGGCGCCATACGCAACGACGCTGGCAAATTGGGTATTTTTGTCGGTAAGGATGGGTGATCCCAGGCGCTCATTGATGCGCTTGATGGCTTCTATTTTTGTCATGGCGTCATTTTACGCTGTGGTGCGAGGTTGCGTCGGGCATTGCGTCGGGGATTGCGCGTAGTTTGCCCGGTCGAGATCGATCAGGCGCCATCAGCCTGGATCGGGAACCTCCGGGGCGGTGCTCGCTGGCGTCGCCTGGTAGATCAGCTTCTCGTTCTGGACCGTGAACACCCCCAACGGCTGGCCCAGTCCGCCTGCAGGTGGCTGATCGAGCACGATCAGGCCGTTGCAGGTTTGGGTTTCGGCTTGCCAAATTTTCGTACCCTGACGCAAACTCCAGACTTGCTCGGCGGTGGCAAACAGCTCCAGCTTTACGTCCGGGGCCGGCAGCAGCATTAGCCGATGGCGCCGTACGCAGTCCGGCAAACGCGACACCGTCAGCGCGATGGTGGCATGATCGTCCCAAAAATACTGCTGCTGACGCCGCACCGACAGTGCGTGATTGGCGCCGTTGATATAGTAGGACGCCGAATCGTCGGCACAGGCCGTCACCAAAACGCACATCATGAAAATCAGGATCGTGCGCATGCCGTTACTTTCTGGTGTTGCCGGCAGTTTCAATATTTTTCTTTACGGTAACGGTGGGCAATGCGGCACGCTGCCAACCATTCATGCCCTCCTTGGCATTATAGATTTTACGGGAGGGGTTCTGCTGGTCAAGTAGCTTAGCACCAACCGAGGAACGATTGCCGCTACGGCAAATCAGGATGACCGGCTTGGACGGATCCACCACTTTGGACATCTGGTCTTTCCATACTTCGGGATCGGATCGCCCTGATTCATCCACCAAGGTCACCAATTGGCTCCCGCTAACGACGCCCGTTTTGTCCCACTCGCCGGCGGTGCGCACATCGACCAGCGTCACTCCCTTTGCCGTCAATGCCTTCAGTTCCTCATTATCGATCGTAATCACTTCCGCCTGCGCACCGATGGCGCTCAACAGCGCCGCTAGCATGGCCATTCGTTTCACGGGGGATCTCCTTTAGAGTGGAAAAGTAGTCTATAGACGTAACTTTATCAGAAACCACGATAACAGAAAAACGTGGGTAGATTGAACCCGGAAAATGTGCCTCACTGAGCGCCGCGCTCGTTCAAAGCTTGGATATGGATAATCGACAATGTGCACGATTCATAATTGATATAAAACGTCGCCGTTCTGACGTAGAATTCATGGACGGCAATCGTTCAGTTTTCCGTTCCAGGTTCAAGTTCGCTGTTGAACATTTTTGCAACTATAAAAACATTCCGATGCAATCAAGGAGTAGCCATGCACGTAGAACTTCATCCCCTGTCTGTCGAGTTTCCGGAGTTTAAGGATGCGATTCATACATTAAGGCTGGGCAATGCGCATTTTTCCAAACTTTTCGATGAGTATGATGTTACTGACAAGGCAATCAACCGCGCCGAGAATGGTGTCGATCATTTGGGCGATGCGGCACTCGATCACCTGAAGAAAATGCGGGTCACGCTGAAAGACCAATTGCTCCACTTACTGCAGACTGCCGACCGCGCCTGAATCGCGCATAACGCAAGAATGGACAGCGATGCCTGTCCATTTTCGACGCAATACCTGCCATAGTCGACCTTCGACGCAGTAGCGGCGGCACCCCGCCGGAGCAAGCGCTGGCCCGACGTATCTCATGATTTTTCCCGCAGATGCACACGCAGCGCTTTGATGAAAATCAAGATGGCCGTATGGCCGCTAAAAGTATGATGACCAACAGGTACTGCTCACATAGGGTGACTTGCGTGGTACGGTGCAGTTGCATCTGAGCTTTCGGGCGGTGCTGTGGACGGGCGCTGCGAGCGGCAGAACGCTGTCGCTGCCCTGTGATCTCAGATTCGATTATGCCGAGGTGCATGATGACTACCATCCCGAATGATGCAGTTCAAGACTTCAAATCGCGCTTAAGGGGGCAAATGCTCCAGCCGGACGATCCCGGCTATGACGAAGCGCGTCAAATCTGGAACGCGATGATCGATCGCCGCCCCGGCCTGGTG
>JANPCW010000860.1:0-3813 GCA_031431155.1 Janthinobacterium sp.
GCCTGGATCACCGAGCGCGCCGGTCTGTCGCTGGCGCTGGGCGCGTTTGTGGCCGGCATGCTGATCTCGGAAACCCAGTACAAGCGCCAGGTGGAGGAAGACATCAAGCCATTTCGCGACGTCTTGCTGGGCCTGTTTTTCATCACGGTCGGGATGATGCTCAACCTGCGCCTTGTGCTCGAGAACTGGTGGCTGGTGCTGCTCATGCTGAGCGCACCGGTGTTGCTAAAATTCACCCTGATCGCCGGGCTGGCCAAATTGTTCGGCGCCTCCGACGGGGTCTCGCTGCGCACCGGCCTGGCGCTGGCGCAGGCGGGGGAATTCGGCTTCGTGCTATTGAATCTGGCCGGCGGCAACAAGCTGGTCGATCCGTTCATCATCCAGCTGGTGCTGGCCTCGATGGTGCTCTCGATGCTGATCGCGCCCTTCATCATCGCCAAATCGGACCAGATCGTGATGAAGATCTCGTCCAATGAATGGATGATGCAGTCGCTGGCGCTGACCCAAATCGCCAGCCGCACCATGTCCACCCGCAAGCATGTGATCGTGGCCGGCTTCGGGCGCAGCGGCCAGAGCCTGGCAACCTTGCTGGGCGAGGAGAAAATCGACTATCACGCGCTCGACCTGGACCCGGAGCGGGTGCAGCAGGCGCAGGCCGGCGGGGCCCACGTCTCGTATGGCGACGCGGCGCGCCGCGAAAGCTTGATCGCCGCCGGGATCCACCGCGCCAGCGCGGTCGTGATCACCTTTGCCAGCACGCCGTCTGCGCTCAAGTTGCTGCACCTGGTGCATGAACTGGCGCCCACCCTGCCGGTCATCGTGCGCAGCCACGACGACACCGACCTGGAACTGCTAAAGGCCGCTGGCGCCACCGAAGTGGTGCCGGAGGCGCTGGAAGGCAGCTTGATGCTGGCCTCGCATGCGCTGGTCATGCTGGGGGTGCCGCTGCGGCGCGTGGTGCACCGGGTGCAAGCGGCGCGCGACGAGCGTTATGCGTCGCTGCGCGGCTACTTCCATGGGGCCGGCGACGCGGCCGACGATCCCGAACATTTGTTCGTGCGCCTGCACTCGGTGACCCTGTCCGACGACGCCAAGGCGATCGGCAAGGCGCTGGCGGAACTGGAACTGGCCAACGTCGGCGCCGAAGTGACGACCATTCGGCGCGGCAAGGGCCGGGTCGATGTCACGCCCGCCACCGTGTTCGAAGTGGGCGACGTGGTGGTGGTGCGCGGCCCGGCCGAAGCCGTCACGCGCGCCGAAGGGCGCCTGCTGCGCTAAGCGGTTCCTGCCCTTCGCTACGGGAAACAAACCACTCGATTGCGTCCTTGCTGCTTGGCCCGGTACAAGGCCGAATCGGCCTGGGCCAGCAATTGCTGCGCAGCAGCCTCGACCGGCGTGGCGCGCTCGAAATCGCGCAAGCTGGCCAGCCCGATCGAGACGCTGACCGCGCGCTCGGCGCCGGACAGCGCGAACAGGGTGTCGGCCACGCTGGCGCGGATGCGTTCAGCCACCGGCGCGGCGCTGGCCAGATCGGCGTCGATTAGCAGCACCACGAATTCCTCGCCGCCGAACCGGCCCAGCGCGTCCGACAGGCGCAGCTCGGCCTTGATCCGGTTCGCCACCTCGCGCAACACTTCGTCGCCGCCCTGGTGTCCGACACTGTCATTGACCTGCTTGAAATGGTCGATGTCGATATACATGCACGACATAGGGTACGACTGGCGCCGCGCACGCGCGATTTCTTCCGGCAGGCGACGGTCGATATAGCGCCGGTTGTAGACGCCGGTAAGGGAATCGGTCAAGCCGATATACTTGAGCATTTCATTGCTGATCACATTTTCCAGGCAGATCGCGATAATCGACGCCATGTGCTTGATGAAATCGGTGCCCAGCTCCGCACTGAAGCGGGCCGGATCCAGGCTGCCCAGGTTCAGGCTGCCGATCAGGCGCTTGTTGCGCAGCAAGGGAACCAGCGCGATGCTTTGCAGCCCTGCGGGCGGCTGCGGGAACGCCAAAGCGTGCGCGGCCGGGTCGAATGGCCCGAGCCATGGCTCGGGCCACACTTGGAACACGGCGCTGCGGACCTGCTCAAAACCGAGCTCGGCGTCGGTGTCGACAAACACCAGGTTCGGAAATTCGCTGAAATTGACGCCGAGCTTGCGCATGACAGTGTGAATGTCGGTATCGACGTCGACCAGGCTCAAGGTCACGATGTCGAGCTCGGAGATGACTGGCAGGGTCCGGAAGATAGTGCCGATCAGCTCGGGAAAACTGCCCGAGCCGACGATCGCCAGGTCGAACGCCTGATGCCGGCACATGATCGCGTGGTTACGCTCGGCCTGCGCCATCAGAGAGTCCATGCGGGCGCGCAACAGATCATTTTCCGCCATGAGCTCAAGCGGCCGCATGTCTGCTGTGACGTTCTCTGTCATTGTAAAGTCTTACTCAAGCGCATCTCCAGAATCGATCCCAACCATGATCGCACATTACGCCGGCTGTTTGGCGCTGGAAATGCGCTGAAAATGACGACTTGGCAACCGTTGCGCTCAAAACGTCCAGCTAACAGCGACTTCCTGCCCCACCTGAATCGGCTGGCCTTCGCCGTCTAGCAAGATGCAGTTCATCCCGAAGCAAATAGCGCCGTCCAGCTGCGGCTTGGCCCGGTACGATTGCAAGATGTCGAGCGGATCGGGGCCGCGCTCGCCGCTGGCTTGGTCGACCGACGGGATCGGGCAACGCGCGCATGGCTTGACCGGTTTCAGCTGCGCCGCGCCGAGCCCGAACGACTGCACGAAATCCTCGTCGAACGCTTCCATGCCATCGATCACGAGGTTGGGCCGGAACCGGTTCATGGGCAATTGCGCGCGCCCCGCGGCCAGCAATTTTGCATTCAAGTCGGCCAGCGAGGCCGAGCCCACCACGAGCATAGGAAAGGCGTCCGCAAACAGGGTCGGAGCTTCAATATCGCCGGTCCATTTGCTGCTGGCGACGCGTTTGGCGTCGGGGTGAAAGCGCACCAGGCGGCACGCCACGCCGATCGCTTGGGAAAACCAGGTGGCCGTGGTGGCGTCGCAATCGTAGGCCTTCACCCGGTCGTCCCAAACGCCCACCATCAAGCTGGGGGCGGCGACCGGATCGGGCAGGCCCAAAGCAATTTCAAGGCGCAGCATGCCGGGCGCGCGCAGCTCCAGGCTGTCCGCTTTCAGGCGTGGCGTGATCAACGCCATGCGCGGATGCTCGCGCTGGGTCAGGAACTGGCCCGCCGCATCGACCACCATCCACTCGCGGTCGTAGATTTGCTCCGTCATCAAACCGGCGCGCGTGAGCGTGGCTTGCTTCAAGTCGATGCCGGCGCACGACTTAATCGGATAGACGGTGATTGCGGACAGTTGAGCCATGTGATCGATAGGCCAAGCGCAGCCATTCTTGTTGTGTAAAGCTGAAGTATGGCAGTAAAGCCGGCAACCGTACATCGGAAGATTGCCGGCTTGGCAATGGCGACTCGGAGGCTAGCAACAAAAAAGCCCAGGTGATCCCGGGCTTTATCGTTGGCAGGCATGCTGCGCCGGCAACAAGCCAGCGCTGAAGCGCTGATTGCTAGACGTTGAACAGGAAATTGAGCACGTCGCCATCCTTGACGACGTATTCCTTGCCCTCGGCGCGCATCTTGCCCGCTTCCTTGGCGCCGGCCTCTCCCTTGTAGGTGATGAAGTCGTCATAGGCGATGGTCTGGGCGCGGATAAAGCCGCGCTCAAAGTCGGTGTGGATCACGCCGGCCGCTTGCGGCGCGGTGTCGCCGACATGGATGGTCCA
>JANPCW010000861.1:0-4712 GCA_031431155.1 Janthinobacterium sp.
TGCCGGCCAGGATGACACTGCCTGTTTCTTCCAGGAAGGCGAGTCGGAACAGATTGCGAACTTGCCTTTATTCAACAACAGCGCACCATAGATCACCGTAGCGTAGGGGGAGGATGCGTCTTGCGGTGCCAAACGATGCGCCAAGGTGCGCCGAAATGCGCTGTCATTGCCCCAAGTTTGCCCCAAGTTTTTCGTGAATTTTTGATACCAAGTAGGTGTCATTGCTGAATTTTATTGAATCTATGAATTATCTGAACCGCCCAGCCAACCCCAAACAAAATGATTTCGCCAGAGTCCCCTAGTTGTCGCGTACAGCAGCGCTACAAAAGCGCACGTCATGAGACCAAAGTTATCCACATTATTCCGGGATAACGTTGTGGATAACTGACGCACGCAGTCCGCAAAGCGAGTGCCAGCAAGGGATGCGTTAGTTTGCCAAAATTAACGGCAGGAACGCGAAAAACCGTATCTTGCTATCTGTTCACAAGATTACATTCAAAGCCCGGCGTCCGTGTTCCTGGTGTTCTTCCTTATTGCCAACTCGTCCTCCTGTCGAGCTCGTGACTTTCTTCGAGGTCAGGACGATCAGAAAATCAGTAACGTGCGAGGGCTCCCAGATGTTCGCGCACATCTACATACAATATCGCTATCCCCGGGATCGGGCAGTGTAGGTGAGCACGATCGCGGAGGGAGCGGAACGCCCGGCTCGACCGCGCCATTTCTTCAACGTTGAACGGCCCGGGGTGGCCCTTTTTTTCACCCCCGCTCAATGCATCGAAGGCTCCAATACCACCAGTTGGTGTCTGAATATTATTTTTTTGTCAGAAATACGCCCACTGCGGCCCGCCCCACCGCCGGATCATCCGTAAAAAATCCATCAATCCCCGCCATCAGATATGCAGTAATCTCGGCGACCGAATCGCCACGCTGCGTCGGTGATGCGACGTCGGGCGTACGCAGGCTCGCCGGCAGAAACGGATTCTCTGGGCGGAGTGTCCATGTATGGACTTTCAGGCCGGTTGCGTGAGCATCGGCGACGAAGGCCGTGGCAGCGCCTAGCTCATTTTTCGCGTCGCGTGGGATGATCACTTCTTTGTACGGCGAGACCGCGTCGGCGTAGCGCGCGATTTCCTTCAGCCCGGCTGGCGTGGTTAGGTCGGCATAGGTGCGGTTGCTGCCAGCGGCGACAAAATCGTACGGCGCATTGCGCGGGGCGCCGTTTGAGGCTGGCAGATTTTTCGGATTATCGATCAGCTGAACCAGCCGCATTTCCGTCATGCCGCGCAGCTCCTTCAGGTTCGCAACTTCGAACGATTGGATGAATACGGATGCGCCTTTGCCGCTGTAGCCACTGGCGACGAGTTGATCGACCAGACGCCGTTCCAGCGGTAGACCGACCGATTTGAAATAAGTCGGATGCTTGGTCTCGGGATAGATACCGATCACGCGGCCTTTCTCTTTGCTTTGCTGTTGCACCAGATCGATCACTTCCTGAAAGGTTGGAATCTCAAACTGGCCATTGAATGCTGTGTTGGCGGGGCGATTTTCAGGAATGCGCTCTTTTGCACGCAACGTCTTTATTTCCATCAGTGTGAAGTCCTCAGTGAACCAGCCGCTGACCGGGATGCCGTCGATCATCTTGGTCACCTTGCGGGCTGCGAATTGGGGATGGTCGGCCACGTCGGACGTGCCGGATATATCATTTTCATGGCGGGCAATCAATACGCCGTCTTTGGTGCTGACAAGGTCCGGTTCGATGATATCGGCACCGTCGTCGATCGCCTTTTGATACGCGGCCAGCGTATGCTCGGGCCGCAACGCGGACGCACCGCGATGACCGACCACGGTTGGCAGCGGCGGCCAAGACAGGCCCGGATTCTGATTGATATCGGATTCAGTGCCGCCGCAGGCGGACAGCACGGACACCGCACCGGCGGCACAAAGAAAGGAAGCGCATTGGATCGATGCTGGTTTTATCAAGGAAATCTCCGGTCAAAGGTGTCAAGGGTTTACGGGGTCTTCCACTGGTATTCGAGGCCGGTTATGGCGCAACGAGGCGGCCCCCTATGCCCGCGATTGCATGTACCTGACAGCCGCGGCAAGGTGTCCGCGCCGAACTCGTGGGCGCATGCTGACTGCAGAATCGATGAATTGGTGCTGTGATCGTTCCCTCGCGCCAGCTACAGTAGTTACGCGTCACAGCAGTGCGACTCGCAACGCCGTCATGCGTTGCGACAGCCACTAGCGTAACAATGTTGCGTTACCGGACGATGACGATGGCGGCTGCGGTATCAATTTCGCATTATTAAATCAATACGTCCTCCTTTGCTATTCGGGGCCTTAACGTGCTTGCGGACCCCGAACAGCAATGCATTTGAGGCACTTCGATCGTCGACAGCTGAAAAGAAGATGAACCTTAACGGTTCTGGTTTTTTTGAGAAACCCGGCGGCGGCGGAGATCCCGGTATCAGTTCGCTCTGTTCGCGGCATTCTTTAATCATCCCGACGCAATTCGTGCTGACGAAGACTGGCAAGCGGTTCGGCCGGGCGTACCCGAAGTGTGGCGTTTGGTCTAGTTACTAGAGGGATTTCTCGGCTTTAAAGGGTCCGGTGAGCCAGGTGTAAAGGCTATTTGGCTGACTTGCCGAAGGTCAGGGTCACAACGGAAACGCTACAGGCGCTACGCGCAGAGGATCGCCGACTATATCGCATGCACTGAAGGACGCGCCCCTACCTCCTGATCACGCCATACTCTTGTCATGTTTCTAGGGCAGTATGGCTGGATCGCAGTATGGGAGAACAAAATGTACAAGCTAGAATGGGTTCACGTGTCCGGCATCGACGAAAATTCGCTCGATCTCATAGACTGTCGGGCGGCGGAAACGCACGAAGAATGGGAGCAACGCTTCGATCTGAGAGAAGATTGGTTTCAGACTTATTATTGGTCCGGGCAGGCTGGAAAAATTCTTGACGTTCCGGAAAAGCTGTTATCGGAAAATGTTCGCGAGTTTCCCGATTCGGACGACAGGTACTGGTGTGCCCAATATCTGAATCTGCGATTGCGCAGTACGGAAGCAACACCGATTTTTGCAGCGCTTTATTCGGGAGCACAAGGAAACTTTCAATATTTCAGCGCCTATGCTTGCGCTATGGCGGCGCAAGGCAATGGCCGAAAAGTCGTTGAACTGCTGTGCGATCCCGATCGTGTGTATGCATCGATCGAAAAAAATAATGCAGAAGAAATTGTGCGTTCTCGGCTGCATCGCCTGATCGCGACCACGTATTCACAACTTGGGAAACCAAACGATGCACGAAAAAACTATGCATTGTCCATCGAATATCTCCAAAGTGCACTGAGGCAGCAAGATCATGTTATAGCGGAATCGGCACTTACCTTGAGTCTATTCGGGAGGCATCACCGTCGCACCCAGAAGCTTGCAGATGCAAAACAATGCTTTGCCGAAGCACAAAAATTATTTGCTTCGTTAATGCTCACCGAACCCGGACGATATGTTCTTCCGAATACCGGATCGATGCTCCGACTGGCGGAACTCGCGGCAAATACCGGCAAGCCCCAGGAGGCAGCGCAGCACTTTGTCGCAGCGATCGAAACATATCGTCACTTGCCAGGACAGCTGCTATCACACCGACAACAATTTTCAGCTGTACTATTGACCGGTGCAAATTTTTATCGGAATATCCAGCAACTTGACATAGCCGAACGCCTTCTTCGCGAAGCAATGCCGCTTGTTGAACTAACAAACGTCGAAGGAAATGTAAGGAAAAACCAATTCGCAAAAACTTCCAACTTGCTGGGTTATGTGCTGGCCGATCAGTCAAGGCTTGACGAGGCGGAAGGCTTCCATGCGGAGGCACTTGACGTCTATAAGGAGCTCGCGGCTAATGATCCCAACTCTCGACTGGAATTCGCTATTACGTGCAAAGCGTTGGCCAACATTTGTCGACGCCTAGGCAAGACGGAGCAAGCCAGAACCTATGAAAACACACGAGATTTGTGCCTTACGTCGCCCCAATCACAACATCGGCAAGGTTGAATCACAGCGACATCGGATCGTTTTTCACCACTGCCGCCTGCCATGGTCCGTTTACTTTTCAATTCATTCTTGGCCGCGCCATCCGTGCCCATTGCGTCGTTTGTCATGCCATCCTTGCCCATTGCATCTTTTTTCATTGCGTCCTGGGTCAATGCTGTACCGGAACCGATTTCCATCAAAGGTGCAAACGCCATCTCGGGACCTTTTTTCATTGACGGCTCCTTTAGTGGAAATTGCACGCTGCGCGGTGCAAATCGTCGGCAGGCCATCAACCCGCATGCCCCGTAAAACCAGTTCAACCCTGATTTTCCCAATAGCCACCTGGGTAGCTGTTGGTGACGAAGATCTCGGTGATGTGCTTCGGATCCTGTAGCCGAGCTTGGTTGGCATGCGCAATTTCACGGACAACCATACTTGGCGGGCAAGGTCTGACCGTCGGCGCAGCAAAACCCGATGTATTTGGCAGTCGTGTCGGCGCGCCGATTCGATTCAAGAATTCGCTGAAGGTGACGCTGCCCAATTTGCGCTCTAGCCTTCGACACATATATATGGCGCATCACTTGCGAGGTTCGAGGCAGCGCATCCGGTCCCTGCCACAGCCAAGTCCCTTCCCGCATCATGTGACGGGGAAACCAACCCTCGAAGTCGACAGCTTTT
>JANPCW010000862.1:0-1506 GCA_031431155.1 Janthinobacterium sp.
AAGGTCTTACGGGAGAACATATACAGCGCGTCGGCCCCCAGGGTGGTTTGGTTGTAACGCTCGGCGCCTTCCTTGGCGCGCGAATAGCTACCGCCAAACTGCAGGTCCCAAGCTTGGGACAAGGGCTTGCCGAGGCGGAAACCAGCGCCACGGCCGCGCTTGTCAACGCCATAGGCGTCGTCCTGATCCATGATATTGAAGCTCGGCGCGATGTACCAGGATGGATTGTAGTCCTGCGCCAGGGCGGCGCCCGACGAGCACAGGACTGCGATAGCGATGGCGATCTTGCTTGTATTTTTCACGGTGTGGCTCCATAGAGTGTGGATGAACGGTGCTTGAAACATCGCGCACGGTAGCTGGGATGTTGTATGGAGGTTAATAAGTATTGATGTGCGGGTCGGTGCGTTAGCGCACACATTCGCCAGGCGCGCCAAAATTACAACACATGGAGCGTTGGGGGCGCCCGCCGTGAAACTGAGCATCAGTACGGCTGCAGACGCATTGGGGCAGCTGTCCATCAAACCAAAAATCGCGTTGTACCGGGCCGGGATACGGACCGTCACAACGCGATTGCGGTTGCATCGAGCGATGCAACAATTTGCCCGCCCTTGAGGCGGTCAAGCTAGTAGCTTACTTCTTTTCGGGCACCACGATCACGGTGTCGCCACCGGTTTCGCCTTTGGCTCCGGGGGCGCCCGCAGCACCGGCTGCGCCTGAAGCGCCGGTGTCACCGGCTGCGCCTGGGGCACCGGTAGCGCCTGGTGCACCGGCTGGGCCCGGTACTGGGACTGCTTCAGTCGGCTGGACAATGACCGGGGTCGGTGCCTCGCTGGCCGGGGCCGGAACAACGGTGGTTTTCTCGCAAGCGCTCAGGCTGAGTACGGCAAGCAATGCTGCCACTAATGAGTATTTCATGGTGATTCCTTTTCAAAGAGCCGGTCACGAAATGTGAGCGGCGAAACAGCTTGACGGGGTTGTCGTTGGGTACGCATGTCGCAGTTTGCGTGAATCGCACGAACCAAACGAAGGATAGCGAGTCAGATTCTATGCATCTGTACGCGAACGCACAGAGCGATCAAGTTTTCTTCCGCACAAGTGAATATTGCCGGAGATCGTTAGTTAATTCGCTAGCAATGTTCGTTGGCGCACAGATCTTTGGCTGCGGGACAGGCAATCTAGCGGCTGGAGTTAAGAAAACATATTTGTTGTCATGTGGTAAGCAATGACTTCAGACGCAAGCGACTTCATACGCAAGCCCGATTATTGAACGACTGATAACATGGAGTATTCAAATGCATGCACTGAGACACTCGTATATGCGCGCACAGGCGGATATGAAAACAGCGCGCCAGGATCTTCGCGGCCAGATGACCTCACCGGACAACGGCGCTGCCCCGTCGTCCGTGCGTGAGCGCGGCGCTGTCTTGGACAACGTCGCGGTCGAACGCAGTCCGATTTCCATGGCCCCGATCGAGCGGATCCGTTCAACCTCGGCCACCCTGCGCC
>JANPCW010000863.1:0-2495 GCA_031431155.1 Janthinobacterium sp.
GCGCCGCGTTGAGCCGCGCTGATGCTGCCAGTCGAGCTCATGACGATGGTCCAGCTGCCGTCCCAGTGGCTGACCAACGGAGCGTAAATGCGGCGGTAGGCGCGCACGAAGCGGGCCACCGCCTCGGGCGTGATGGCATAAGCGCTACGCCGGCCGTCGCGCCGAGCGCCCAGCCAACCCTCCTGCGCCAGCCGGAACACGCTGGTACGCAGCAAGCGGTCGTTCACTCCAAACGGGGCCAGCAAATCGATCAGGCTACCCAGCCAGATCACGCCGCCATGCGGCACGATGGCGTCGCCGAAGATGGTCATCACCAACGACTTAGAACGCAGCGGGTCACTGGCGAGAAATTGCGCAATCCATTCCTGGCAGGTCATATTTTTCATCGGGGTCTCGGTCGGCACGGCTGCCGAATCCTGCAAAGCAAGCGTTTACTTTGCCAAGGGATAGGCGCAGCATTATTTCAATAGTTTAGCCATCAAACGGGAAATAGGATACAAATTTTGTAAATGATTCATGTCAAGCATATACATAAATTATTTTGTATCGTATTATTCATTCATTGCACTGCGCAACCGACATGGAGAGTGATCATGTACGCACAAATGGTGGAGACCGGACTTCAGAACGTCCGATCGATCGATGACATGGGAAGCGAGGAGCGCGAGTTTCAGGCGCGCATCGACGCCGGCATCAAGATCGAAGCCAAGGATTGGATGCCCGAGGCTTACCGCAAGACCCTGATCCGCCAGATTTCGCAGCACGCGCACTCGGAAATCGTCGGTCAATTGCCGGAAGGTAACTGGGTGACCCGCGCCCCGAGCCTTAAGCGCAAATCGATTTTGCTGGCCAAGATTCAGGACGAAGCCGGCCACGGCCTGTACCTGTACAGCGCGGCCGAAACGCTGGGCGTGTCACGCGACGAGCTGCTGGCCGCGCTCCATTCGGGCAAGGCCAAGTATTCCAGCATCTTCAACTACCCAACCCTGTCCTGGGCCGACATGGGCGCGATCGGCTGGCTGGTCGACGGTTCGGCCATCATCAATCAGATTCCGCTGTGCCGCTGTTCGTACGGCCCGTATGCGCGCGCCATGATCCGCGTCTGCAAGGAAGAATCGTTCCACGCGCGCCAGGGTTACGACATCATGATGTCGCTGTGCAAAGGCACGCCCGCGCAAAAAGCGATGGCGCAGGACGCGCTGAACCGCTGGTGGTGGCCGTCGCTGATGATGTTCGGCCCGTCCGACGCCGAGTCGGTCAACAGCGCCCAGTCGGCGCAGTGGCGCATCAAGCTGTTCTCGAACGACGAGCTGCGCCAACGCATGGTCGACCAGACCGTGCCGCAAATCGAATACCTGGGCTTGACCGTGCCGGACCCGGACTTGAAGCTCAATACCGAAACCGGCCATTACGAATTCGGCGCAATCGACTGGTCCGAATTTCACAACGTCTTGAAGGGCAACGGCCCGTGCAACCGCGAGCGCCTGCGCACCCGCGTCAAAGCATACGAGGACGGACAGTGGTTCCGCGACGCGCTGGTGGCGTACGCCGACAAGCACGCCACCCAACAAGCCGCCTAAAGATAGGCGAGTAGGGCGGAAAAGGCTCGGCGCCCCCGCTAGCGCCTTCCGCCGAAAGGGAAAAGGCGCGGCGCCCCGCCAGTGCCTTCCGCCGCATAAAGAGGAGACAAAATGAGCAAAGAATGGCCACTGTGGGAAGTATTCATCCGCAGCCAGCACGGTCTGGCACATAAGCACGTCGGCAGTTTGCATGCGCCCGACGCGACCATGGCAGTGAACAACGCGCGCGACGTCTACACGCGCCGCAACGAAGGCGTCAGCATCTGGGTGGTGCGCGCCGCCGATATCGTGGCCAGCAGCCCGGGCGACAAAACAGCCTTGTTCGAGCCGTCGAACAGCAAAGTGTACCGCCACCCAACCTTTTTCCCGATGCCGGAAGAAGTCAAAAATCTTTGATGCGCCGGGAGAGTTCCATCGTGGATGTGAATACAGAAAATAGATTCAACTACCTGCTGCGCCTGGGCGACAACACCCTGATCCTGTCCCAGCAGCTGTCGCAACTGTGCGGCAAAGGGCCGGCGCTGGAAGAAGACATGGCGCTCACCAACGTCGCGCTCGATTTGCTGGGCCAGACCAGGCTCTGGTTCGAATACGCGGGCGAGCTCGAAGGCGCCGGTCGCGACCAAGACCAGCTGGCCCATCTGCGCGACGCGCACGATTTCAAGAACTGCCTGCTGCTGGAGCAGCCGAATGGAAATTACGCCGACACCATGATGCGGCAGTTCTACTTCGACACCTGGCACTATTTCCTGCTGCGGCAATTGATCAAGTCGAGCGATGCGCGCATCGCCGAGATCGCTGAAAAGTCGCTCAAAGAAGTGACCTACCACCTGCGCCGCAGCGGCGACCTGATCGTGCGCCTGGGCGACGGTACGCCTGATAGTCAGGCCAAAGCCCAGGCCGCAGCCGAGCAGC
>JANPCW010000864.1:0-11082 GCA_031431155.1 Janthinobacterium sp.
CGTGGATTTTTGTCCGATCCACGCCGCGCCGGGTTGACAAGTGGTTTCGCCGCCTGCAGCTCGTGTCCGCCGCGGCCTATAGCCTGGGGCATGGCGGCAATGACGCGCAAAAAACCATCGGCATCATCTGGATGCTGCTGATCGTGGCCGGCTATACCAGCACGGCCGACAAGGCGCCGCCAATGTGGGTGGTCATCTCCTGCTACACGGCGATCAGCGCCGGAACCCTGTTTGGCGGCTGGCGCATCGTCAAGACCATGGGGCAGAAGATCACCAAGCTCAAGCCGGTCGGTGGCTTTTGCGCCGAGACCGGCGGCGCGATCACCCTGTTCGCGGCCACCGCGCTCGGCATTCCGGTGTCGACAACCCACACCATCACGGGCGCGATCGTTGGCGTCGGCGCCGCGCAAAAGATGTCGGCGGTGCGCTGGGGCGTGGCCGGCAATATCGTGTGGGCGTGGATCTTCACGATTCCTGCATCGGCCTTCATGGCGGCCATCGCCTGGTGGATCGGTACCCATACATTGTAGGCGCCAAGCGCAGGCGGTGCCCGACAAAGAAAAACCCCTTTGCACCGTTGGTGCAAAGGGGTTTTTTGCTCGGCGATCAGCAGCGCTGCGACTCCTGCGCGCTTACAGCACCTCGCTGGCATGGTCGGCTAGGCGCGAACGCTCGCCGCGCGCCAGGGTCACGTGGCCGCTATGCGACCAGCCCTTGAAGCGGTCCACTACATAGGTCAGGCCTGACGAGCCTTCGGTCAGGTAAGGCGTGTCGATTTGCGCAATATTGCCCAGGCATAGGATCTTGGTGCCGGGACCGGCGCGCGTGACCAGGGTCTTGACCTGCTTGGGCGTGAGGTTTTGCGCTTCGTCGATGATCAGGAACTTGTTGACGAAGGTGCGCCCGCGCATGAAGTTGAGCGACTTGATCTTGATGCGCGAACGGATCAGGTCTTGGGTGGCGGCGCGGCCCCATTCGCCGCCGTCGGAATCGGACTTATTGAGCACTTCCAGGTTATCGTCGAACGCGCCCATCCACGGCGACATTTTCTCTTCCTCCGTGCCCGGCAGGAAACCGATGTCTTCACCGACCGGCACCGTGACCCGGGTCACGATGATTTCGTTGTAGAGCTTGGTCTCCAGCACTTGCGCCAGGCCGGCCGCGAGCGCCAGCAAGGTCTTGCCGGTGCCGGCCTGGCCGAGCAGGGTGACAAAATCGCATTCCGGGTTCATCAGCAGGTTCAGGGCGAAGTTCTGCTCGCGGTTGCGCGCCGTCACACCCCACACGTTGTTCTTGTTGTGGCTAAAGTCGCGCAGGGTTTGCAGCACGGCCGTCTTGCCATTGAGTTGCTTGACCTGGCCGTAAAACGGCGCCTCGCCGTTTTTCGGTTCCAGATAAACGAACTGGTTCACCAGCAGCGACGGGATGAATGGGCCGGTGACGCGGTAAAAGGTCGAGCTGTAGCCGCTCTTGCTTTCCTGCCAGGATTCCATGTCCTTGCCGTGCTTGTTCCAGAAGTCGTCCGGCAACTGGACGATGCCCGAATAGAGCAAGTCGGTGTCTTCCAGCACATGGTCGTTGAAATAATCTTCGGCCGGCAGTCCCATCGCGCGCGCCTTGATGCGCATATTGATGTCTTTCGACACCAGCACCACGGGGCGGCCCGGCTGCTCCGCTTCCAGCGCCCGCACCACGCCCAGGATCTGGTTGTCGGCCTTGCCGACCGGCAGGCCTTCAGGCAGGGTAATGTTGCGCAAACGGGTTTGGAAAAACAGGCGGCCCTTGGCATCCTTGTTGCCCAGCTTGGCCAGCAAGATGCCGTTCTCGATCGCGTCGTCATCCGTGTTGGCCACCAGCGCGTCGAGCGTGCGCGAAATCTGGCGCTCATTGCGCGCCACTTCGGACATGCCTTTCTTATGGTCGTCCAGCTCTTCGAGCGTCATCATCGGCAGGTACACGTCGTGTTCTTCGAAGCGGAACAGCGATGACGGATCGTGCATCAGGACATTGGTGTCGAGCACGAACAACTTGGTCACGCCGGTTTGATCGGCGGCGCGGCTGGTCGATGACTTGAGGGCGACCGGGACCGGCTTGTGCTTGGCCTGCGGTGGCGTTTGCGGCACGATCGAGGTCACTTTGGCGCGCGCTGGCTCGGACTTGGCGGCAGGTGGCGCGCTCGCTTTCGCCGGGCGTGCCGGTGCAACCGGTGCCGGTGCGACGACATGCTTGGCAACCGGCGTTTTCACCTTGGCAACGACGCCGACTGGCGCGCGCGGGGCTACCGTGGCTACTTTATGCGGCTGCGCCAGCGCAGGCGCCTGGGCCACTTCGGTGGCGGGCTTGCTACGATTTGCGCTCGGGTAATCTTTGGCCAGCAGCAAGGCGGCCGGCTTGGAGGGGAGTTTTGGCAGAGGCATCAGGATCTCAATCAAAAAGTTGCCGGGAAAAACCGCTTTTTTGGCGCGCGGCGTGAGCCGGCGGCGAAAATTCGGGGTCTCGGGCGAGGGTGGATGCGCGGATTGCGATATAAAACTGCCTGCAGGTACCCGCGCGGTCCGTGGGGGCTGGGCGTGCACCTGGTAGAGTGCTGCGGAGAACGATGTGACTCAAAGTGGGCAGAATGGAACCGGGGTATTGACACAGGTTGATCAATGTTATGGAAGCGGCGACCGTTGCACCACAAATTCCAGCACCTCGTCGACGTGACCTGTCACCTTCACGCTACGCCATTCTTTCACCAATTTGCCATCAGCGTCAATGATAAACGTGCTGCGTTCGATGCCGCGCACCGGTTTGCCGTACATCTGCTTGTGCTTGATGACGCCAAACAGGGTGCATACGGCTTCATCGGGATCGGAGATCAGCTCGAACGGCAGGCCTAGCTTGGATTTGAAGCTCTCGTGCGAGCGGATCGAGTCGCGGCTGATGCCATAGACCTCGGCCCCAGCCTGGCGGAACTGCTGGTGCAAGTCGCGAAACGCCATGGCCTCCGTGGTGCAGCCCGGCGTGTTGTCTTTCGGGTAGAAATAGAGCACCGTGTACCGGTACGGCCGGCCCAACAGGGCAAACGTCTGATTGCCCGTCATGGCGGCGGAAAAATTGGGCAATGGTGCAATCGATGGGGCGTCGGCCACTAGATTCTCTCCTGATTGGTAAACAGCGCTATGGAAAACCTGGGCGGCCGGGCTGCGACCCCTACGCTCAATTGAAGTGCGACACGGGTTGCACGATCAGTTGGCCGGAGCGCCCCGGCACTTCGCCCCAGCTGATGGGATGAACCGGCAAGGGGGCATCCTTTACTTTTCGGTAATAATCGGCCATCGATGCCAGCTGATAGCCCTGCGCCTGCCACCCCGCCAACAGTTGCTCAAAGATGGGGGCGAGTTTTTGCCCTTCAAGCTCGGCGTGCAAGGTGTAGACGTGGTCGCGCGCGGCGCCGGCCGTGAGGGTCAGCAGATAGGCGGCGATGTTGCCGGTCGTAATCACGGTGCCGCCGATCTCGCGGCCCAGCAATTCGTCCAGCGTGGGCAGGGTGGTGGGCAACTGGATACAGGACAGGGCCTGGTCGCCGCTATGGAGCCGATGCGGGCCGCAGGCCGGGTCGAGCAGGGTGCCGTTTTGGTGCAACTGGACGCGTCCGTCGGAGGCGTACTTGATTCCGGCTGCATCGTGCTCGGCAAACGCATGCCGATTCATCTGCCAGCCGGCTGCGCCGTGGGTCTGGGGCTTGCTGCCGAACACTTGCAGGAAACGCTGGGCCGCTTGGCGCATGAGCTTGACAGTCCAAGCAGGGTCGCGCTGGCGCACATTGTCTTGCCAACGCACGTGGTCCCAGGTGTGGATGCCGCACTCGAAGCCGGCGTCGCGCACCATGCGCATCTCGGGGGCGCAGTCGCGCCCAATGTCGGGCGCCGGCAACAGCGTGCCATACATCAGGGTCTTGAGGCCGTAGTGCTCGAGCACCGAGGTGCGCGCAACCTTGCTGAAAAAGCCGGGCCGGAAGGCGCGCCGCAGGGCCCAGCCGGTATGGTCGGGACCGAGCGAAAACAAGAAAGTGGCGTGGGCCTGGTGCGCCTTCAGCATGCGCACCAGGTTGGCGACTCCTTCGCGCGTGCCGCGGTAGGTGTCGACGTCGATCTTGAGCGTCAGCAGCGGGGCCGGTAAAGGTTCCGGTCCCTGCAGGGTGTTTTCGGTCAAGCTCAATCCACCAGGGCTTTGGCTTCCGCCACTTGGCCGCGGTAGGCGTCAAAAATATTGCGCAGCGCATCGGCCATGTTGGTGCTAGGTGCCCAGCCCAGTTCGTCGCAGGTGTTGGTGATTTTCGGCACCCGGTTTTGCACGTCCTGGTAGCCCTTGCCGTAGTAGGCGCCCGAGGTCGTTTCCACCAGTTGAACCTGGGCGGCACCGGCGGCGTACTCGGGATATTCGGCCGCCAGATCGAGCATCATGCTGGCCAGCTCGCGGATCGAGTAATTGTTGACCGGATTACCGATGTTGTAGATCTTGCCGGTGGCCACGCCGTTTTGGTTGTCGATGATGCGCATCAGGGCGTCGATGCCGTCGTCGACATAGGTGAAAGCGCGCTTTTGGGCGCCGCCATCGACCAGCGAAATGTTTTCGCCGCGCACGATGTGGCCGAAGAACTGGGTGACAACGCGCGATGAACCTTCTTTCGGGGTGTGGATCGAGTCCAGTCCGGCGCCGATCCAGTTAAACGGGCGGAACAGGGTGAAGTTCAAGCCTTCCATGCCATAGCCCCAGATCACCCGGTCCATCAATTGCTTGGCGCAGGAATAGATCCAGCGCGGCTTGTTGATCGGGCCGCAGATCAGTTCCGACTGCTCGGGATCGAATTCGTCGTCATGGCACATGCCATACACTTCCGAGGTCGACGGGAATACCAGGTGCTTGCCGTACTTGTGGGCCGCGCGCACCATCGGCAGGTTGGCCTCGAAGTCCAGTTCGAACACGCGCAGCGGCTCCTTGACGTAGGTCGACGGGGTGGCAATCGCCACCAGCGGCAGGATCACGTCGCATTTCTTGATGTGGTACTCGACCCATTCCTTGTTGATCGTGATGTCGCCTTCGAAGAAATGGATGCGCGATTTGTAGTCTTCATTCTCGAGCAAGTCGCTGATGCGCTCCGACATCATATCCATGCCATACACATGCCAGTCTGTGGTTTCCAGGATGCGCTTGGACAGGTGGTGGCCGATAAAACCGTTGACGCCAAGGATCAGGACTTTTTTCATGGGGGCTTCTCTTGTAATTTGTTATTGGTTGACGCCGATGGCTAGGCTCGCTTGCAACTGCGCAGGCGTGACAGGCACACCATCCGACAGCAGGGACGAAATCGCCAGCATGCGACCATCGCCGCATACGCCAAATGTGTGATTATCCACTACCGCCAAGCCCGCTGGCAAACTCGACGCTTGCTGGCGGCATAAACGGGCCCGCTCGATCACATAGGTCTTGCCGTTCAGCTCGGTAAATGCGCCGGGGTAGGGCGGCGCGACGGCGCGGTGCAGGTTATACACTTGCTGGGCCGGCCGGCTCCAGTCGATGCACCCGTCTTGCGGCGTGCGCCCGCCGAAGTAGGCGCCCTGGCTCAGGTCGTTCGGCAGCCGCGGCGCACACTCGGCCAGCAGCGCCGGCAGGATGCGCCACAGGGCTTGTTCGGCCGCCACCGTGACCTTGCCGAACACTTCGAAGGCGGTGTCGTCGGGCAGGATCGGCACCGCGCTCTGGGCCAGTATCGCGCCTGCGTCCGGCTTGACCGTCATTTCGTGCAGGGTGGCGCCGGTTTCGGTGGCGCCGTGCAGGACGGCCCAGTTGACCGGCGCGCGCCCGCGGAACTGCGGCAGCAGCGAGCCGTGCATGTTGAAGCCGGGCGCCAGCGCCAGCAATGACGCCGGCAGCATGTGGCGGTAATAAAAGCTGAACAGGAAATCGGGCTTGGCCGCTGCGACCTGGGCCAGCAGCGCGGGCGACTTGGCGTCGCCGGGGGTGACATACGGGATCCCCTCGCTCTGGCAAAGTGCCACCACCGATTCAAACCAGATCGCCTCGGCCGGATTGTCTTCATGGGTGACCACCAAGGCGATATCGACTCCGCCGGCCAGCAATACCTTGATGCAACGCACGCCCACGTTGTGGTAAGCGAACACGACGGCACGTTTTTTGGGGTTCATCGGCAAGCTCACTGGCGCGACACCGTACGCTTATCGAGCACTACCGAGGGCGCGCCATCCGGGCCCGCGACTTCGTGGTCCGGCCATTGCTGCAAGACGGTCTGCACCACGTAGCGCGGACGGGCCCGCACCTGCTGGAAAATCCGCCCCACGTATTCGCCCAACAGGCCGATCCCGAACAGGATCACGCCCATGAAGAAGAAGGCAATCGCGAACAGCGTGAACACGCCTTCGGCTTCCGCACCGAGCAGGAAACGCCGGATCAGCAACAAGAACACCAGCAGGCCCGAAGCGATCGAGAGCGCCATGCCCAGCATCGAAAACATTTGCAGCGGTATCAGCGAAAAACCGGTAACCAGGTCGAAATTGAGGCGGATCAGGCTATACAGCGAGTACTTCGATTCGCCGGCCGCGCGCTCCTCGTGCTCGACCGTGATCTCGGTCGGCTTGCGGGCGAAGGTGTAGGCCAGCGCCGGCACGAAGGTGTTCACTTCGGCGCACTGGTTGATCAAGTCGATCACGTTGCGACCATAGGCGCGCAGCATATTGCCCTGGTCCGTAATCTTGATGTTGGTAATTTTTTCGCGCAGGCGGTTCATCGCCTTGGAGGCGACGGTGCGCCAGGCCGAATCCTGGCGCTTGCGCCGGATCGAGCCCACGTAGTCGTAGCCCTCGCGTACCTTGGCCACCAGGCGGCCGATCTCCTCGGGCGGGTTTTGCAGGTCCGCGTCCAGCGTGACCGCGATCTGGCCACGGGTGGCGCTAAAGCCGGCCAGGATCGCCATATGCTGGCCGTAGTTACCATTGAACAGGATCACGCGCGTGACATCCGGGCGCAGGCGGAACTGCTCGGCCAGGATGGCGACCGACTGATCGCGGCTGCCGTCGTTGACGAAGATGATTTCATACGGGGTCTGTAGCGCATCGAGCGCCGGATACAGGCGAGCGAACAAGGCAGCCAGTCCAGCTTCCTCGTTATAGATCGGGATTACGATCGACAGTTCGGGTTGCATCGGCATCACGCGGTATGTCCCAGCACGGATTTGACGGCGCCCACGGCGCGCTCGACGTCAGCCATGGTCATCGCATAAAACAGCGGTAGGGTCACCGTCAGGCGTCCGACCCGCTCCGCGACCGGGAACATGCCGGCCTTGAAGCCGCGCTGCCGGTACAGCGTGAACAGGTGGATAGGCGCGTAATGGTAACCGAGGCCGATATTGTGCCGCTCCAGCATGGCCGCCATGAAATCGGCGCGCGTGGCAGGGCCGCGGTCGGGCAAGATGATCTGGAACAGGTGCCAGTTCGAGGTCTCGAACGCGGGCAACGGCAATTGCGCGCCGGTGGCGCTTTCAAAGCCGGGGCCGAAGCAGGAAAAATAGTGTTCGGCCAGGGCCTTGCGGTGCGCGTTGACGGCGTCAATATTGGCCAGCTGGCCCAGGCCGATGGCAGCCGCGACATCGGTCATATTGTATTTTCCGCCCAGTACGTCGACGTCGATACCATCCTGCCCGCTGCGGGTGACCCCTTGCAGCCGGTATTTCTCGGCCAGGCGCGCCTCGTCGGCATTGTTCAACACCAGGGCTCCGCCTTCGCCGGTGGTCAGGTTCTTGTTGGCCTGAAAACTGAAGGAGGCGAAGTCGCCGAACGAACCGATGCGCTTGCCGCGCCACAGCGAGCCGAAGGCTTGCGCAGCATCCTCCACCACGCGCAACTGGTATTTTTCAGCCAGCGCGTACAGACGGTCCATGTCGAGCGGCAGACCGGCCAGGTAGACCGGGATGATAGCGCGGGTGCGCGCCGTGATGGCCGCCTCGACCTGGTCCAGATCCAGGTTGCGGGTCACGGGATCGATGTCCGCAAACACTGGGGTCGCGCCCACTTCGATGATCACGTTGGCGGTGGCGACCCAGGAAATCGGGGTGGTGATGACTTCGTCGCCGGGGCCGATGCCGGCCACCCGCAGCGCGATCTCCATGGTGCAGGTGCCGGAATTGAAGGTGCGCACCGGGCGCCCGCCGAAATACTCGGACAACTGGGCTTCGAAGGCCTGGACTTTGGGGCCGCTGGTGAGCCAGCCCGAACGCAGCACGGCGCCGACTGCGGCAATGGTCGCTTCATCGATGCTGGGCTTGGAAAAAGGGAGGAAGGGCAGGGCAGAAGTCATTGTGTCTCGCGATCGTGGAATGCGGGCCGGTACGGTCAGTGGTCAGGCCATGGGTGCATATTTTAACAATATCGTTTCAATCCGGTCAGGATTGTTTGGCGGCTGCCGCGCGCGCCCTAGCTACGCGCCAGCAGCGCCACGCCGACCAGAATCACGCCGATTGCCAGCAGGCGCTGGGCCGAGACCATCTCGCCCAGGTAATACCAGGCGCCCAGGGCATTGATGATGTAGCCCAGCGACAGCATTGGATAGGCGATTGTGACGTCGACCCGCGACAGGCCGATGATCCAGACCACCACCGACAGCACGTAGCAAGTGAGGCCGCCGATGATCGGGGCCTGGGTCGCCAGCTTGACGGCGGTGGGCAGCCAGTTGTGCGCCGTCAGGTGGATCGCGCCGACCGCGTTGGTGCCGGCCTTGAGCAGCAATTGGGCCAGCGCATTGAGGCAAATGCCGGTAAAGATGAAGCCGAAAGTGGTGATGGTCATGGTTATTGTCTTAGAGATTGGCGATCACGATGCGGCGCGAATCCTGGGCCACCAGCCGCAGCGGCACCCCGGAGCGCTTGAGCTCGGCATAGATGTCGGCGCGCACGATGGCGACCGAGCGCACCCCGGCTTGGGCGTCGCGCGTCCACTGCTGGACGAACTGCTTGACGCTCGGGATCGCGAGCTCGGGCTGTTGCTTGAGCCCGAAGCTAAATTCGTCGTAATACTCGACCAGGGTCAGCGTGCGCTGCAAATAAAAGGTCAGCGATTGCTCATAGGTGCCGACCGAGTAGATCTTGGTGTGCGGGCCCAGTTCGGCCCTGATGGCCGGAACCAGCGCCAGGCCGGCCCGATGATGGCCGTAGGGTTCGAAACCGGCCAGGATGAGGTGGGTGCCGATAAAGCCTGCTGCGGCCAGGGTCAGCACCGTCAGGTCGCGCCGCAGGTGGCGCGCATGCAACAGCGCCAGTGCGCCGCCCGCCAGCGCCACAAACGCGGCAGCGATCACCCATGGCTGGTAAGCTTGCATCAAGTCCACTTCCGAGGCGTGACGGCTACCATCGAGCATGCGCGGCACCAGCACCAGCCCGGCCACCCCCAGCCCCAACACCAAGGCGGCCGCGATCAATTGGCTGCGCCGTGGCGCGTGCTCAAGGTAAGCGCCAATCAACAGCGCCAGCGCCGGAAAGATCGGAACTATATAACCGGGCAGTTTCGAGCTGGAGATGCTGAAGAAGAAGAAAATGAACACGGCCCAGATCAGCAACAGCAGTTTGGGCTGGAACACGGTGGCGTCGCGCCGGGCCGCCTGTGCCAGGCTTTGCGGCAGCAGGCCCAACCATGGCACGATGCCGGGCACCAGCATCGCAAAAAAATAATACCACGCGCCTTCGCGCGCGTGAGTCTTGAGCAGGAAGCGCTCGAAGTGCTCGTGCACAAAGAAAAAATAAGGCTGTTCCGGGTTTTTCATGGCCACCAGCACGAACCACGGCGCAGCGATGGCGAAAAACAGCAGCAGCCCTTTGACCAGGTGCAGGCGCGACCAGATCGCCCAGTCGCGCGCGGCCAGCGTGTACAGCACCAGCACCGCGCCCGGCAGCACCAGGCCGATCAGGCCTTTGGCCAGCACCGCCAGCGCCATCGCGCCCCAGCACAGCAGCATCGCATTGCGCCGCCCGGCCGGGCTGGCGCCGTCGCGCTGCCCGATCAACAGGGCGCACAGGCTGAGCGTCATCATGGCCGACAAGCTCATGTCGAGCGAATTGATCTGGCTTGAGGCGACCCAGAAAAAGCTCGAGCCTAGTACCAGGGCAGCGTAAAACCCGACCCGCTGATTGAAAACGGTGCGTCCGGCGGCGCCGACGGCCAGCACGCCCAGTATGCCGCACAGGCCGGTCCAGAGCCTGGCTTGCCACTCGCCCAGGCCGAAGGCGGCGAACGAGAGCGCATTCATCCAGGTTTGCAGGGGCGGTTTCTCGAAATACTTGATGCCGTTCAAACGGGTGGTGATCCAGTCGCCGCTTTGCCACATTTCGCGCGCCATCTCGGCGTAGCGTCCCTCGTCGGGCGGTACCAGCGTGCGCAGGCCAAGTCCATACAGGGATAGGATGATAAATGCGGCCAGCAGGGCCCAGGCCAGGCGCTTCGATTGATACAGTTGGTTCATGTCAGGCCGGTTCGCCTGGGGCTTCAATGATCAGGGCCAGCGTGACCTTGCGGCCTTCGCCCATTAAAATGTTGTAGGTGCGACAAGCTGCGTGGTTGTCCATGCATTCGACCCCGATGCGGCGCATGGTCAGCGCGCTGGTCAGGCTCGGATGGACGAAACGCTGGCGCTGGCCGGTGCCTAAGATCACGACGTCGGGCGCGTCGGCCTCGATCTGGGCGAAATGGTCGGCAGTGAGCTGGTCGAAATGGCGCACCGGCCAGGCGCGCGGGGGTATTTCGGGTAGCACGATCAGGCTCGCATGGAACCGCTGGGCGTTGATTTCGACACCGCTTTCATCGTAAGCGGTCACTGTCTGGTATTGTTTGGTGAGGCTGGGTTGAAGCTTCATAAGCGTAATGGCGAATTGATTGGTCGGCGCACAAGCGGCTGGCCCGGCGGTTGGCGGCAGCGGCAAGGACCGCCAGCATGCCATAAATAGAATAAAAGCAGAATAAAAGCACGCACAAAAGCGCCAATTTCCGGGAATATACCGCTAAAGAAGCTGCATTGTAGCGGTTTTCCCTCTTAAAA
>JANPCW010000865.1:0-3291 GCA_031431155.1 Janthinobacterium sp.
GCCACGCCACAACGTGTGGTCGGAACCCGCATCACGCGCCCTGGGCCGGCATGGCGAGATCAGCCTTGCAGCAGGATGCGCAGCATGCGCCGCAGCGGCTCGGCCGCGCCCCACAGCAACTGGTCGCCGACGGTGAACGCGGACAGGTATTGGCCGCCCATGCTCATTTTGCGCAAGCGCCCGACCGGGATCGTCAAGCTGCCGGTAACGGCGGCCGGCGACAATTCGCGCATCGACGCTTCGCGCTCGTTCGGCACCACTTTGACCCACTGATTGTTGGACGCGATGATGTCATTGATCTCATCTTGCGGCACGTCTTTTTTGAGCTTGATGGTGAGCGCCTGCGAGTGACAACGCATGGCGCCAACCCGAACGCACAGGCCGTCGACCGGAATTTCCGGGCTGCCGAACGACGCGCCGCGGCCCAGGATCTTGTTGGTTTCCGCGCCCGCTTTCCATTCTTCCTTGGACTGGCCATTGCCCAGGTCTTTATCGATCCAAGGAATCAGGTTGCCGGCCAGCGGCACCCCGAACTGCTTGGTTTCGAGGCCACTCAAGCCGTGCTGGGCTGCCAGCACCTGGCGGTCGATTTCAAGGATGGCCGACGCCGGGTCGTCCAGCAAGTGCTTGACCGCGCCGTTGATGGTGCCGAACTGGGTCAGCAATTCACGCATGTGCTGGGCTCCGCCGCCGGACGCGGCCTGGTATGTCATCGACGAAATCCACTCGACCAAGTCGTGCTGAAACAGGCCGCCCAGGCCCATCATCATGCACGACACGGTGCAATTGCCGCCGATGTAGTTCTTCACGCCCTTGGCCAGCGCATCGTTGATCACGTGCAGGTTGACCGGATCGAGCACGATGACCGCGTCTTCTTCCATGCGCAGGGTCGATGCGGCGTCGATCCAAAAACCGTCCCAGCCGGTCGCGCGCAGTTGCGGAAACACCGCGCTGGTGTAATCGCCGCCCTGGCAGGACACGATGATGTCGCAGCGCTTGAGCGCGGCGATGTCGTTGGCATCCTGCAGTGTTGTTTCATTTTTCGCCATCGCCGGCGCACGCCCGCCGCTGTTCGAGGTCGAGAAAAACACCGGTTCGATATGGGCGAAATCGCCCTCTTGCTGCATGCGTTGCATCAAGACCGAACCGACCATGCCGCGCCAACCAACCAAGCCAACTAGTTTCATCATCATTCCTCAACGGTGGACGGGGTGGCCCCGCCCATTAATTTTATCAGTAAGTTAGCGACGATCATGCGCTGGTCACACCAGCGCCTTCACGACGGCGTCGCCCATTTGCTCGGTGCCCACGCGCGTCGTGCCCGGCTCATAAATATCGGCCGTGCGCAAGCCCTGGGCCAGCACTTGCCTGACGGCCGCCTCGATCCGGTCGGCCTGCTCGGCCAGGTTCAGCGAGTAACGCAGCATCATCGCTGCCGACAAGATCGTGGCCAGCGGATTGGCGATGCCCTTGCCCGCAATATCGGGCGCCGAACCGTGCGACGGCTCGTACAAGCCCTTGTTGTTAGCATCCAGCGAGGCCGACGGCAGCATCCCGATCGAGCCGGTCAGCATCGCGGCCGCGTCCGAGAGGATGTCGCCGAACATGTTGCCGGTGACGATCACGTCGAATTTTTTCGGCGCGCGCACCAGTTGCATGGCGGCGTTGTCGACATACATATGTTCGAGCGCGACCTCCGGATACTCCTTATGCACGTCAGTGACGATGTCTCTCCAGAACTGGAAGGTCTCGAGCACGTTGGCCTTGTCCACGCTGGTGAGGCGCTTGCCGCGCTTTAGCGCCGCCTGAAACGCCACGTGGGCGATGCGGCGGATTTCCGGCTCGGCGTAGCGCATCGTGTCGAACCCTTCGCGCGCGCCCTTGAACGGGCCGTCCGGGCAGATCCGCACACCGCGCGGCTGGCCGAAGTAGATGTCGCCGGTCAGCTCGCGGATGATCAGGATGTCCAGCCCTGAGACCACTTCCGGCTTCAGGGTCGAGGCCCCGGCCAGCTCGGGATACAGGATCGCCGGGCGCAGGTTGGCGAACAACTGCAGTTCGCGCCGCAAGCCCAGAATCGCTTGCTCGGGGCGCAATGAACGCTCCAGGGTATCGTACTTCCAGTCGCCCACCGCGCCAAACAGCACGGCGTCGGCCGCCTTGGCCAGCGCCAGGGTCGCCTGCGGCAACGGGTGGCCGTGCAAAGCGTAGCCGGCGCCGCCCACGGGCGCCGTTTCCATCTCGAATTTTTCGCCCAGTACGCCCAGGACCTTGGTCGCTTGCGCGACGATTTCGGGGCCGATGCCGTCACCGGGCAGGATAGCAATTTTCATGTTTTACCGATCGAAGATTAAAGCGTGTTGCTCAGCCATGGATGGTTCGCCAGATGGCGCTCTTCGAAGCTGCGGATCGCGTCCGCATGGCGCAGCGTCAGGCCGATGTCGTCCAGACCATTCATCAGGCAATACTTGCGGAACGGGTCGATCTCGAACCGGTGCGACAGGCTGCCGTTACTGGTCGAGACGCACTGCTGCTCCAGGTCGACGATCAGGCGAAACCCGGGAAACGCCTTCACTTCGTTGAACAGATGGTCGATCTGCGCTTCCGGCAACACCACCGGCAGCAAACCGCTCTTGTAGCAGTTGTTGAAGAAGATGTCGGCAAAGCTGGGCGCGACGATGGCGCGGAATCCGTATTGGTCGAGGGCCCAAGGCGCATGCTCGCGCGAAGAGCCGCAACCAAAATTCTTACGGGTCAGCAGAATCGAGGCGCCCTGGTAGCGCTCCTGGTTCAGCACGAAATCGGGGTTGAGCGGGCGCCGGCTGTTGTCCTGGCCCGGCTCGCCATGATCGAGGTAGCGCCATTGGTCGAACAGGTTCGGCCCGAAGCCGGTGCGCCGGATCGACTTGAGGAACTGCTTCGGGATAATGGCGTCGGTATCGACATTGGCCCGGTCCAGCGGCGCCACCAGGCCTTCGTATAGCGTAAATTTGTCCATGATTCTCTTACTCGGTGCAGGCGGGGGCAGGCTCTGCCCGCCGCGCGGTGTGACTTCGGCTACTTCTTCGCGGCGCCCTCAACCTTGGAGCCGACCTTTTGCACATCCTTGCCGAAGCCGGACATGGTGTTGCATCCGACCAGGAACAGGGCCATCATACTCAGAGCGATTATTTTTTTCATAGCGACCTCTTATAGTGATTGTTATTAGCTGTTATTAAGCTGTTGTTAAGCTGTTATTAGCGTCAGCGCAAAGCGCGCACGTCGACAAAATGGCCGGCAATGCCAGCCGCG
>JANPCW010000866.1:0-2041 GCA_031431155.1 Janthinobacterium sp.
GGTGTGTCATGATCGGGTCTCGTTCATCACCTTTTTCTCTTGCGAGCGCTGCCACAGCGTTCCCCACGGGGATACCAAGGCCTGGTGGTAGGCCCGGGCCGCACCGATCGCGTCCGTGCATCCGCGGCGGCCGGCCCCGCCTGCTTGCCAGCCCAAATTGCTATAATCGGCGCATGCTAAAACAACGTACGGTCAAACAACTGATTCAAACTACGGGCGTCGGCTTGCACTCGGGGACCAAGGTGATACTGACCCTGCGCCCGGCCGCCATCGATACCGGGATCGTGTTTCGGCGCGTCGATCTCGATCCCGTGATCGAGTTTCCTGCCGCCGCCGAGGGCGTGGGCGACACTCGGATGGCCTCGACCCTGGTCAAGGACGGGGCCCGTGTTTCAACTGTGGAACACCTGATGTCGGCCTGTGCCGGCCTTGGCATCGATAACCTGTGCGTCGACATCAGTGCCGAAGAGATTCCCATCATGGACGGCTCGGCGTCGTCGTTCGTGTTCCTGCTGCAGCAAGCGGGCGTGCAAGAGCAAAATGCGCCCAAGAAATTCATCCGCATCACGCGCGCGGTGGAAGTGCGCGAAGGCACGGGCAGCAAGGAAAAATGGGCCCGTTTGACGCCGTTCGACGGTTTCAAGCTCGATTTCTTCATCGAATTCAACCATCCTGCGGTCGATGGCACGAAACAGCGCGCCGCCGTCAATTTTGGCGACGTCTCGTATGTGCACGACGTGGCGCGCGCGCGCACGTTCGGCTTCATGCAAGACGTCGAGAGCTTACGCGGCATGGGGCTGGCGCGCGGCGGCTCGCTTGAGAATGCGATTGTGATGGATGAGTACCGGATCCTCAATTCCGATGGCTTGCGCTATGAGGACGAGTTCGTGCGCCACAAGATTCTGGACGCGATCGGCGACCTGTATCTGGTGGGCCATCCACTGCTGGCGAGCTACGAGGCGCATAAGTCGGGGCATGACCTGAACAACAAATTGCTGCGCGCCTTGCTGGCCCAGCCCGATGCCTACGAAATCGTTTCCTTTGATACCAATGAGTCCGCTCCGCCGTCCTATCTGAGGCAAATGGCACGCGAGTGGGCGCTTACTTAGCGAGTGGAGGGCGAGCCGTGGCCCGCTTAACGCTTGCGCCGCACCATCGCGCGCAGGGCGGCGACCAGGCTTTCATTGTGGGGTGACGCCTCCAAGGCATCGCCCAGCTCGGCGAAGGCGGAGATCGCCCCGCTCGTGAGCACCAATTGCCGTGTTTGCTCGGATGGCGCGATACTCTTGGCCAATTGGACTTTTAACTTGACGGCGCTGACCTGCCATCCACATTGCAGCAGGCTCGCCTGCAATTTTGGCAATTGCTGCTTCAGCTTGGAGGCGACCGCAGCATTCGGGGTCGCCAGGACCAATTGTCCCGCCTCGTACTGCAAAATGTCACAGCCACGAAACATTGCAGGCAAGCTTGCTGCGCAATCTTTTTGGAGCGCGACCATCCGCGTGACTGCCGGCATCAAGGCAGCGAGCTTGTCGCTGCCCCGCAAAAAATCTGCGGCGCCCACCGCAGCGGGACGGATCCCGGACTGGCTGTGGCGCGGGCGCAGTGTCTGAAAGGGGGATCGGCGTGGCGTATTGAATTGCATCCCGCGACCATAGCACAGCTGGCACGTTCCATGTGGAAACGAGTTAATTTGACAACATTTCTAAGGGCTAGCTATTGTTATCCGTCCCGTTGCCCCAATGTTAGGTGCATCGCATGATAAAATCACTGTCTTTTTGCCATAGTCGGACTCCGCGCTATCAGTAGAGTCTTTTTTTTTGCGGCGTTTTTTCTAGAAATTAAAGCATGTCATTACAGACCCAGATTTTCGGCAGCCGCAATCAGCGGCTGCTCAAGCAATACCAAAAAACCGTGCGCGAAATCAATGCGCTCGAACCGACCATCGAGAAGTTGTCGGATGCCGCGCTGCAAGCGATGACGCCTGCCTTCAAGGAGCGCATCGCCAAGGGCGAAACGCTCGATGTCTTGCTGCCGGAAG
>JANPCW010000867.1:0-2868 GCA_031431155.1 Janthinobacterium sp.
TCATTTCCTTGACCGTCGTCTTGCCATTGCTGCCGGTCACGCCGATCACGGGCAGCACGTATTGGCGGCGCCAGAAATTGGCGATCCGGCCCAGCGCGACCAGGGTGTCGGGTACCACGATTGCCGGAAGCGTGCAGCCGGCGGGCAGTTGTTCGACTACGACGGCGACTGCGCCCCGCTCGGCGACCTGGGCCAGAAAGGCGTGCGCATCGAAATGCTCGCCGCGCAACGCCACGAACAAGGAGCCGGCAGCCACGTTGCGGCTATCGGTCGATACGCCGCAAAAGGCGACGTCCCGCGTCAGCGTTGCGCCGGCAATCGCCGGGATCAATTGCGCCAGTGTCGATTGCATAACTTGCATCAGTGGGGCCTCATCATTGTGGCGCGCGCAGCCAACGCCAGCGCAGCATGGTCGGCGTCGGAAAATGCCAGCTTCTTGCCTTTGATTTCCTGATACGGCTCGTGCCCTTTGCCTGCCAACAGGATCACGTCCGGTTTCGCGGCATGTTTGACGGCCGACAAAATTGCCGAGGCACGGTCTTCGATCGCCTGCACCACGCAAGCCGACGATCCACCATCCGTGCCATCCATACCAGCCAGGATTTGCGCGATGATGGCGTGCGGGTCCTCGCTGCGCGGATTGTCGCTGGTGACCAGGGCATGGTCGGCCATTTGCGCGATCGCACCCATTTGCGGGCGCTTGCCCGGATCGCGGTCGCCGCCGCAGCCGAATACGCACCACAGCTGCCCCCCGCGCTCCTGCGCAACCTGGCGCAGCGCAGCCAGCGTCTTTTCGAGCGCATCGGGGGTGTGCGCGTAGTCGATCACGACCATCGGCGCATCCTGGCCGCCCAGTTGCTGCATGCGCCCCGGCGCCGGCGTGAGGGCCTCGATCGCCTCCTGCGCCACGCGCAAGCCGACGCCCTTGGCCAGCAAAGCGCCCAGCACGGCCAGCGCATTGCTGATATTGAATCGTCCGATCAAGCTTGTCTTGACCAGCGCCGCCCCCTGCGGGCACTCCAGATGAAAATCGGTGCCGGCGTGGCGGCTGCGCAACTGGCTCGCGCGCAGGATCGCCACGCCGTCGATGGCCGGCCGGGCCGACTCGTCGGCCAGCGTGTATCCGACCAGCGCGACCTGATTGCCTGGCTTGTTTTTCAGGTAGTCGATCAGGCGCAAACCCATCGCATCGTCCAGGTTGACAACCGCCGTTCTCAGGCCGGGCCAATCGAACAATTGGGTCTTGGCCGCTTCGTAGCGTGCCATGTCGCCGTGATAGTCCAAGTGGTCGCGCGTCAAATTGGTCAGCAGCGCGACATCGAAATGCATACCCAGGACACGACCCTGGTCGAGTCCGATCGACGATACCTCGATCGCCAGCGCCGCCGCACCGGCATCGCGCATCTCGGCCAGGGTGCGCGCCAGCAGCACGGCGTCCGGCGTGGTATACCCGGTGACGTCAAATTCGACTTCCCCGCGCGCCTTGCACAGGGCCGCGCCAAGGGTGCCGATAACGGCGGTCTGGGTACCGAGGCGCGACAACGCCTGCCCGAGCCAAAGCGCGCACGAGGTCTTGCCGTTGGTGCCGGTCACGCCGACGCTGAACATGGCGCTGTCGGGCGCGTTGTAGACGGCATGCGCGATCGGCCCGGCGCTGCTTTTTAGCCCCTGCACGGCCAGATGCGGCACGGTCCAGGCCTCGTTCCAGTCGAATCCTTGTTGCTCGAACAAGATGGCGGCGGCACCCTGCGCAATGGCCGCACCGATGAACGCGCGCCCGTCGGCGGTCTGGCTTGGGTAGGCGAAAAAGACGTCACCCCGCTTGATGCGGCGCGAATCGGATGCCAGTTGCGCCTTCGGTGCAACCTGGCCGATCCATTGTCTGACTTGTTCGATGTCGATTGCGGGCATCACATGCTCTCCTGTGCACCGGCCGGAATGATAATTTCCGTCACGGTCGAATCGGGCGTGACATTCATCGCGCGCAGCGCATTGCTGGCCACCGCCGCAAACGTCGGTGCCGCCACCTGGCCGCCATAATGCCCGCCCGAAGTGGGCTCATCGATCATCACGGCGATGATGAAGCGGGGATCCGACATCGGCGCCATGCCGACAAACGAGCCCACATATTTGCGCGGCATCGCGTATTTTCCATTCTCGACCTTGTAGGCGGTGCCGGTCTTGCCGCCCACCCGGTAGCCAGGCACCTGGGCCTTGGGCGCGGTGCCGGTCGGCGAGACGACCGCTTCGAGCATCACGCGCATATCGCGCGCGGTCTTTTCGCTGATTACTTGCTGGGCTGCCGGCGGCTGATCGATCTTCTGAAACGAGAGGGGAATCAGGTCGCCATTGCGCGCGAACATCAGGTAGGCGCGCGCCAGCTGGATCAACGAGACCGAGATGCCGTTACCGTAGCTCATGGTGGCCTGCTCGATCGGGCGCCACGATTTATAAGGCCGCACCCGGCCTGCAACCGCACCGGGGAAACCGTATTTCGGCTGCTGGCCGAAACCGACCTTGGTAAACATTTCCCACATTTCCCGCGACGGCATGCTCAAGGCGATTTTCGAGGTGCCGATGTTGGACGACTGCTCGATGATCTCGGACACGGTCAGCACGCCGTGCGCCTTGGTGTCCGAAATGGTGCGGTCGGCGATGGTGAAGCGCCCGGCGCCGGTGTCGATCCGAGTGTTGGGCGTGACGCGATGGGTGTCGAGCGCCAGCGCCACGGTAAACGGCTTCAAGGTCGAACCCGGCTCGAAGGTATCGGTCATGACCCGGTTACGCAATTGCGCGCCGGTCAGCTTGCGCCGGTCGTTCGGGTCGTAGCTGGGGTAATTGGCCAGCGCCAGCACTTCGCCGCTCTTC
>JANPCW010000868.1:0-4850 GCA_031431155.1 Janthinobacterium sp.
ACCTCGTCAGGCTTGTGTTCATCATTGGTCAATGTCGTGATGGCGAAGCCAATATCACACCACATTTCCCAATCGTTTACAAGTTGCAATATTAGTAATTTTATAAGTTATTGATTGTAAACGACTTTTGATGCGACAGCCCTGAGTAATGTTGGTTACGGCATTGTCGAATGCTATTAAAGTGCTAAGCTTGTTCATGACGTCCCTCTCTCGACTCGATCATGCTTGAATGCAGTCCCCCATCGTTGGATCGCTTTGGCGCGCGACCGATGCTTGGCCGTACGCCAGGGACGGGGAAGTCCGTCGCATTCGTTCGGCGTCACACCCCAAACCGTTTCGGCCCAATGACTTATTCACGTTTCTCTTTTATGGGGGAGCCCAGCATGAAGACCCCGCGAAGCCTGATTGCCCTCACAGTAGTGAATTTTGCGCTCCTACTTCTGACGGTAGCGCAGCGGCTTCGCCCAGCATTCGCCTTAGCTGAGCCGTCCGTACTTCGGGGCCGCGCCCTCGAAATTGTGGACGGGCAAGATCGCGTCCGAGCGAACATCAACGTCCTCCCGGCCGGCCGCGAACAAGTCCTTGGGCAGTAGCGGCACCCAGCCCCTTCCAACAATGACGCCTCAGGCGGCCCGCATGAACCTAAGAACTCTCCCCTTTTCGCTGGTCGATGTATTCGCTCCCGAGCCGTTGTCAGGGAATGGCCTGAGCGTGTTCCTGCTCGATGATGCGCTGCCCACCTCGGCCATGCAGCGCATCACTCAGGAGATGCGCCAGTTCGAGACGATCTTCCTCCACCGGATAGGAGAGTCCGCCAGATTCAACACGCGAATTTTCACCATGGAGGAAGAACTCCTGTTTGCCGGGCACCCGATCATCGGCGCTGCGGCGCTCGTGCACGCAATGTTATATGCCGCTGACCCGCTGGCCCACCTAGAATTCGTCACCGCCGAACGCGCTATTGCTGCGACCAGCCGCCGCGAAGGCTCCACTTATTCAGCAGAAATGGATCAAGGCATTGTGGTTGTGGAGGTGAGCGCGTGCAGGATGTTTGATGGCTTGATGTTCACAATAACTGATGGTCGATCGGGCGCATTTAGAGACGACCCGCTGATTCCACTTCTATTGGCCGGATGGCATCGTCGCAGCGGGGGCCGGCCCCGCAAAGCGCTCCTACATGCCCCCGCGATACGCCGGGGTACGCCCTGACGGGCTACCTCGCATTCGCTCGGCTCAAATCGCCCCGGCCCCGCAACTTACCGAACAAACCCGGTCTGGCAAGACGCAGAAATTGATGGCGCCGACGATCAGAACAGGTCGGGCTCGTCGTCACGCTTCTTGTCATTGACCTCGTTGGCGTTGAACATGCATACCCGCTCGGCATGGTGGTTGAGGATCTGGGCGTAGTAGCTTGCCTCAAAGCGGTGATACAACTGCACAAGTACATCGGCGACGGCGGCGGCGGCCTCGTCCGACAGCACAGGCAACTCGATCTCCAGCATGACCGTTGGCCGTGCGCTCTTGCGTGGTGTTGCGCTCATTTTCTTCTTGATCATGATTGGCTCCTAAGCGTGGCCGCGGGTATTGCGCCGCGTCGAATTGGTGGCGGAACTGGGCGGGGCGAACACGTCCAGGTACAGCTTGTCGTCCAGGCTGGGCAGTTGGCGCTGCGCCGCCACGGCCAGCAATTGCGCTGCCATGTTGGTCATCACGCGATAGTTGCCGCCTGCGCGTTCGCACAGGGTGTGCTTGAGGGTCGCGCTCATCAGGGCTGCAGCGCCGGCGCTGTCGAGCAGGTGATTCAGGCAGGCGCCCAGCTCTTCCCGTGACGCGTAGTCCAGGGTCAGCCGGACCCGGATGCGGGTGCCCAAGGGCAGCAGTTCGTCGCGCGCCAAGGCATTTGACAGACGCCCGTCGCCGGCCAGTATGACGGCCAGCAAGGGTTGCGAGTCGAAGCGCGCTGACGCCAGCAGGCGCAACTCCAGCAAGGTCTTCGGGCTCATCTCTTGGGCCTCGTCGATCAACAGACAGCAGCGCACGCGGGTCGCTTCGAGGTGGCTGACCCAGCGTTCACGCAATGTCTTGAAACCGCCCCAGTGGTTGCTGGGCTTGAGCGAGACCCCGAACACTTCGGCCAGTTCCCGGTAGAAGTCGCCCAGATTGCTTTGCGGATGATTGAGCACGCCAACCGTCAAGTCGGCCTGGTGCTCAAGCCGGTCGGCCAGGGCGCGCAGCACCACGCTTTTGCCGGTGCCCGGGTCGCCCGAGATGAGGGCGAAGCCTCCTTCGCGTACATGGACGTTCTCGATACGCCAGAAGAAGTCGTTGATCTTCGGCGACAGATACAAGGCTTCGCTGGGCAATTCGGTGCCGAAGGGATTCCACTTCAGGCCGTACTGGGTCAACAAGATGCGGTTCATGCTTTGTCCTCCGGGTCGTTGTGGGTTTCATCGAGTTCAAGGTAGGCCGGCGGCAAGCCTGTGGTGGCGAATTGCGCCTGCAAATGACGCATCAGCGGGGCCTGCCCATCGCCTTGCAGAGCGCTGGCTTCACCTTTCAGTTGCGTCACCGGGCGCGATGAAACGCCCATGGGTTTGGCGACCGGGCGGCGCCGACCATCGGCGTTACGGGCCTTGTCCAGCGGGTAGATCGTGGCCTGCACGTCGCCGCTGCGGGGATCGACGATGTCGGCGCAACTACGGTCCCAGCGCGCGTAGCGCAAGCTCAGTTCAGTCAGGTGGCCGAATGCTTGCGGGATCTCGAAACGGATACCATCGAGCGTCACGGTACCGTCGCTGCGGCGTTGAGTTCGTTTGACCTCGATGCGGAAGTGGCGCCGCAAAGTCGCCGAATCGGGACATTCGCGCATCACGCTGGGGCCTGCGACGAACCGCTGCATCGGCGTGGCGCCATTCAGTTCCCGGTGCACGGTTTGGTGGTATTCGTTCTCCACCCAGGCGAACGATGCTTCGTTCAGCTGTGCCAGTGTCAGGTTGGGCACGGCGTCGAGCATAGCCATCAGGCGGCCTTCGATCCGGCCCCACAGCGTCTCCTGCTTGCCATTCATCCATGCAGAGCGCGGCCGGGTGTTCAGCCTCACGATGCCGAGATGGTGCAGACCAGCGCAGAATTCTCCCGAGATCATGGCCGAGCCGTTGTCGCTGTAAATGGCCCTTGGCAGACCGCGCCGCTGCAAGGCCTGGCAGTAGCAATGCACCAGGCATTGCGTGTTCTCATGGCCGTACCATTGCAGGTGCAGGATCAGGCGCGAGTAATCGTCGATCACGCACAAGCCAATCGGCGTGATCCATTTCCCTTGCTGGTTCAGCACTGGCAGCGAGCCTTGATGGCCGTCGAGATGGGTCAGCGAACCAACGTGCGTCGCTTCATAGCTGCGCACTTCGCGCGTGCCGTCCGGGAGCGCCGCGCGTTGCGGACCGGACAGCGGCTCGCGTTCGCGCCACAGCCCCTCGGCGCGGAAGAAACGCCGGACCGACGAGTACGATGGCAGGCGGCCCTGCTCGATGACGAGCTCGAGGTTGTCGTAATGGAGCTGGACGTTCCACTTCGGATGGGTAGCGTATTGGTCGCGAATCGCGGCGGCCAGTTCGACGCTGATCGCGCGCGCGCTGCCCAAGTCGGCGCGCGGCACGATGGCCAGCACTTTGGCTGGATCGGAACTGCTGCGCGCCAAGGCCAGCCAGCGTTCGAGCGTGGACAAGCCGAATTTTACATCGCGCCCATGAATCGGATGGCGCCAGATCTGTCTGCTCAAATCGGCCAGCCGGGATTGCAATTCGCCTCGGGCGGGCGGGGCCGCCAACAATTGGCCGATGATCAAGAGGCGCAACCTGGCCCAGCGCTCTCGGGCACTGGGGTCATCTTTGATGGTCATGATGGTATCGCCTTTCGCACAAGCGAGCCCCAAGGCTCGGTAGGAATCAGACTATGCGACCATCAGCTCCTTGCACAGGACCATCCTGTGCGTGTCGAGCTCAACCATTTAGCGGCCCTCAGTTATCGTGGAAAGCGGCGCGATCCAACGCATGACCATCGCCAGCGCATTCGCTTCGCCATCGGCCACGGCACGAGCGAGCAAGGCGCCCGGCAAATTAGGCGCGGCAATTGGCGGCATGAAGCGCCCGCGTAAGTCGCACCAGAGCACGCTGGCCGTGAACCGGTTCAGCCACCATTCGCGCCAGCGCCGGATCGTACGGACCGGGACTCCCAGCTGCTCGGAGAGCTGATGGCCACGCCGAAGGTTCAGACCGGAACACAGTGCCGTGGCCAGCAGCACCATCGCGCCCCAGTAAATGCGTCGACCAAGAAAGCGTACCGATTCGGGCGTGCAACGACGGCGGCACTTGCCGCAACAGAAACTCAGGCGCAAGGTGTCGACGCCGCAACTGCCCGGGCCGCCATGCGGCTTGCGTTCGTAATTGGATTGATGCAGCGGACCGCCGCAAAGGCAACGGCCCAGGCGGACCTCGGCGGCATGATCCTGATCGATGCGCAGCAGCAGCGCAAAAAACGCTGGATCATGAAGGACGGATTGGCACATAATGAACTCGTCTCAATGGTGTCAGAAACCAGAGACTCGCCCTCAGGGAGCTGGCTGGTCAAGCTCTTTGAGGGCGCTCAACCGCAATACCATCAGTTATTCTGCACAAAACCACCCCCAACGCCATCAAACATCCTGCACGCGCTCAAGGGATACGACGGTGTGCAACCATCCTGAGCCACACTTAGTGCTGTGCAGATCAACCAGCCGCTTCCAGCCCCCCATCTCAATCGCTAGCAGGCAACCGCATGCATAGTCTTCACGGCAAAGTTGCGTTGATTACTGGTGG
>JANPCW010000869.1:0-2125 GCA_031431155.1 Janthinobacterium sp.
GCACATCATCCTGACCCCAAAAACGGGCGGCATGGAATACGCACGCGACCTGGCCGAGCAGATGCAAAAGGAGGGCCAAGGCGTGATCCTCGACCAGTTCGGGAATCAGGACAATCCGCGCGCGCATTATGAAGGCACCGGCCCCGAAATCTGGCGCGACACCGAGGGACGCGTCACTCACTTCGTCAGTGCGATGGGCACCACCGGGACCATCATGGGCGTGTCGCGCTACCTGAAGGAGCAAAATTCAGCGATCCGCATTATCGGGGCGCAACCGGAAGAGGGCTCGCAGATCCCCGGCATCCGCAAATGGCCGGAAGCGTACCTGCCGAAAATTTACGACAAGACGCGCGTGGACCAGGTGGAATCGGTGAGCCAGTCGGCGGCCGAGAGCATGGCGCGCAAGATGGCCGCGGAAGAAGGGATATTTTGCGGCATTTCAGCGGCTGGCGCCTGCGAGATTGCGCTGCGGATCTCGCAAACGGTGGAGAACGCGACCATCGTCTTTATCGTCTGCGATCGGGGCGACCGCTATTTGTCGACCGGCGTATTCCCGGCCTGAGTGGAAGCACGGTCTTGCCGCCCGATCCCCGCAGGCGGGGAGGGCGTCGTTCCAAACAATCGCGCCGCGATCAGCCTTGGCTAGGCTGACCTTCTTTTGGCTTGAACTGCTTGTCGCTGATACGGAACTTGTTGCGCCGGTCACCCATCAGGTAACGCAGGTCGCGAATGCTCAGATCGCTCACTTCATGCATGCGAATCAGCAACGAGGCGCCCACCGGCAGTCGGTGGTGACGGATCTTGCTGATCACCGGCGGAGCAACTTCCAGCGCTCGCGACAAGGCTGCGTCGTTTTTCAGGCGCAAGTTCTCGATGAGCGTATCAAGCAGTCTGTTCGGATTGTATTGCAGCAGGTCATCGGAATCGGAATCGCTGTTCATGTTAATGCCCACTTGGTTTGTCATGATGGTAATAATTCCTTAGGATAGGTTGTCCGTTTGTCCTGGGTGCAAACATGCGGAAATCGATGTTGATTCAATCGTTGAAACCAGTTTACACACGGATAAATTCCGGAGGATCAGTTTCAGAATATAGATCAAATGTTCACAACATTGTTCATTCTAATACCCGCAAGCAATACAGAACGCGCAAACTGTTCAATGAATTCTATTGTTTGAACGCAACATACACGAATTGTCACACATTGTCGATATGCTTAGGCAAGTAATTGTGCTTTTGGAACCAAGTGAGTATAGAATAATTTCACAAGCGTTGCCGCACGATACGCTTACTGGCTGTTGGACAAGAGCGGCTGACCGGCCCTGGCAAGTGTCACGGCGCGCCCCAGTTCGATCACCGACATGGCGTAGAAATAGCTGCGGTTGTACTGGGTGATGGAAAAGAAATTGTTTGTCGCCAACCAGTATTCCGTAGGCTGCGCGCCGTTTTGCAAGTCCACCAAGCCGAACAGACTGGCGGCCGGCAGCGCCGCCGCCGTGACCCCGGCGCTGGCCAGCTCATCCTGGCTCAATGTTGCCGCGAGCCCCAGCCCGATCAAGGGTTCCCACGCCTTGTCGGGCGCGACCGCCGCCGGGTAGACGATGGGATGCGGGTCGTTGCGCTGCCAGCCGTGTTGTACCAGGAAATTGGCAACGCTGCCGATCGCGTCGACCGCCGAGTTGCGCAGGTCGACGCCGCCGTCGGCGTCGAAATCGACCCCGTACTGCAAGATGTTGCTCGGCATGAATTGCGGCAGGCCGACCGCCCCGGCGTACGAGCCGAGCAGAGAAAACGGGTCGATCCCGGCTTGGCGCGTAAACAGCAGGGCGCTCTCGAGCTCGCCCTTGAAGAACGCCATTCGCGCCGCACGATTCGGAGTGACGGGATACGCGAACGCGAGCGTGGTCAGGGCATCGAGCACACGGAAACGCCCTGTGTTCCGGCCATACACGGTTTCCACCCCGATGATGCCCACGATAATCTCAGCCGGGACGCCGTAGCGTTGCTCGGCGCGCTCAAACGCATCGGCGTGCTGGTTCCAGAATGCGACACCCGCGTCGACCCGGATCGGCTCGACGAAGCGCTCGCGGTAGGCTTGCCAGTTCTTCGGCTTGCCGGGCGGCGC
>JANPCW010000870.1:0-3781 GCA_031431155.1 Janthinobacterium sp.
GGACAGCTTTTCGAACGGGCCCGGCGCCAGCGGCGGCGCCGGCCCCGCCGACAGCACCATTATCAGCGCGAACAGGCTTAGAGGGCGCAGCAACGGGTCCGGCATCAGGGTCCAGCGCACCAGTTCGATCAATTCGGGCGAATAGCTTCCGATCAGCTTGGCGTAGTGCGACGCCATCTTGTCGTCCGTCTTGCGCTGGTCGGCCGCCTGCGGTGGCGCGCCCGCCATGCAGGCGAAAATGGACGCGCCGACGCTGTAGATATCGGACCATGGTCCAAGGCTCGAGGTCTTGGAATACAGCTCGGGCGGCGCAAACCCGGGCGTGTACATCGGGGTGAGCTTAGGCAACTCGGCGTTGAAGGTCTGGCGCGCCGCGCCGAAATCGAGCAGCAGCGGCGAGCCATCGGCGCGCAGGTAGATATTGGCCGGCTTGATATCGAGGTGCAGCAGCTTGTTGGCATGCACTTCGCGCAAACCGTTCAGGACCTGGTTGAACAGGCGCCGGATGAACGCCTCGCTCAGTTTGCTCGGCTTCGCCTTCGCGCGCGCGATGTGCTCCTGCAGCGAACGACCGGACTCGTAACCCATGACCATGTAGACGGTCTCGTTGGCGCGGAAAAAATTGAGCACGCGCACCACGTTCGGGTGCGCGATGCGCGCCAGCGCCCGCCCCTCCTCGAAGAAGCACTTCAAGCCGATACGAAACACCGGCAGGTTGGCCTTGGAAATGGCGGGCAGCAGCTCGCCGGGCTGGCGCAGCGCCAGCGCGCTCGGCAGGTATTCCTTGATCGCGACGGCGGTGCCGTCGGCATCGTATGCAAGGTACACGATACTGAACCCGCCGGAGGCAATTTTCTTTACAATACGATATCCGGCAATTTCTAGCCCATCGGGCAATGGGGCGTTATTTTGTACAGCCATAATGTTCCTCGTCTCAACTGTTCCGATTGTGTGGATAAATCATCGCTTTGTAAAGACAAAAACCGGGGACACCAGTGAGTATTTCCAGCATGACAGGCTACGCGGTCGCCACCAGCGAGAGCGCAGCCGGCACTATGACGATCGAAATCAAGAGCGTCAACTCGCGTTTTCTGGACCTCCAGTTCCGCATCAACGACGATTTGCGGGCGCTGGAACCGGATTTGCGCGCCGCCATCATGAAAGCCATCACCCGCGGCAAGGTCGAGGCGCGCCTTAGTTTCGGGCGCCGCGCGGCCGGCGCCGCGCCTGTCGCGCTAAACCTGCCGCTGCTGGAGCTGCTGGCGCGCCTGCAAACCGAAGTGGGTCGCCATGTGGTCGGAGCGACGACCATGTCGGTGGCCGACCTGCTGCGCTGGCCCGGCGTGATCGAGGAAGCGCACATCGGGCAGGAGAGCTTGCAGGCCGATGTCGCCGCCCTCACCGCCAGCACGGTGGCCGCATTTGTCGCGAGCCGTCAGCGCGAAGGTGCGGCCCTGGAAACGGCGCTGCGGGAGCGCATCGATGCGATGGACCGGGTCGTGTTGCGCATCACGCCCCTGATTCCGCTCGCGATCTCGCTGTTCCAGCAAAAAACGCTCGAGCGCATGCAGGACGCGCTGAGCCTGGCCGGCGGCAGCGCCAGCTCGGCCCTGTCGCGCCAGGAAGCGTACGAGCGGATTCGCCAAGAAGTGACGCTGTACGGGATCCGGATCGACGTGTCGGAAGAACTGTCGCGCCTGACGGCCCATTTGACGGAAACCCGGCACATCCTGAAACAAGGCGGCCAGGTCGGCAAGCGCCTCGATTTCATGATGCAGGAACTGAACCGGGAAGCCAATACGCTGGGCGCCAAGGCCTCGGTGAGGGAACTGGCCGATGCCTCGATGGAGCTCAAACTATTGATCGAGCAAATGCGCGAGCAGGTCCAGAATCTAGAGTAGTGGCTAGAGTAGTTGTGCGCCAAAGGCGACCACATGATCGACATCGAGCCGGATCCCGATCCGCTCGCCGATCGCGTGGTTGTGATGACTGGGCACCAGCGACAGCACTTGCGCGCCGCTGGCCAACTTTAAGGTATACAGAAATTCGGCGCCGCGAAACGCCTTGTCCACCACTTCAGCCAGTTGCAAGCTGGCGTCGTCGTGGACTACGTCGTCCGGGCGCAACAACACCTTGACCTGCTGACCGTCACGCGCGCCCAGCGGCAAGCTGGCCGCCGGCAGCAAACCCAGCTCGATCCGGATTTGCGCGCCGTCCTGCACCTGGCCCGGCAAGAATACCCCCTGGCCCACGAAATCGGCGACGAACGGGTTCACCGGACGGTGATACAAATTGTAGGGCGTGTCCCACTGCTGGATCCGCCCCTGGTGCATGACGCCGATTTCGTCGGCCAGCGCAAATGCTTCGTGCTGGTCGTGCGTGACCAGGATCGCGGTGGTGCCCTCGGCCCGCAGGATGCTGCGCACCTCGCGCGCCAGGCGCTCGCGCAAGTCCACGTCCAGGTTCGAAAACGGTTCGTCGAGCAATAATAGGCGCGGCCGCGGCGCCAGTGCGCGCGCTAACGAGACCCGCTGCTGCTGCCCGCCCGACAATTCATGCGGATATTTCCGGCCCTGACCGGGCAGGCCGACCGTCGCCAGCAAGGCCGTCACGCGCGCGGCCCGCGCATCGGGATCCAAAGCACGCAAGCCGAAGCCGATGTTGGCCGCCACCGTCAGGTGCGGGAACAGGGCGTAATCCTGGAACACCATGCCGATGCGGCGCTGCTCGGCCGCCAGATGGACGCTCGGGCTGCTGACCAGCTCGCCTCCGAGGCGGATCTCGCCCGCCGCCACCGGCTCGAAGCCGGCGATGCAGCGCAGCACCGTGGTTTTTCCGCAGCCGGACGGCCCCAGCAAACAACCAATGCTGCCGGGCGCCAATTGGAGCGACAAGTTCTCGAGCACCGTGTGTTGGCCAAAGGCGTATGAAATATTCTGGAGTTCAAGTGAGGACATGGCGAGCCGATTGGTAGCAACGATCCATTATAATTCTCATTCTCATTTTCTTTTAGGAATGCTGTGCAGACACGCGCATTATCGCTAAACACGTCACCCCGCACGTCGCCCCGCACCCCACCCATGTCGCCGCTGGCTTGGTGCGCCTTCCTCGTCGCGGCCCTGGTCGCGGTGCCGATCCTGTCCGTGGCGGCCAATCTGGTGCTGGGCGGCGGCAGCGATACCTGGGCCCACCTGGCCTCGACCGTGCTGCCCAACTACATCGCCAACACCCTGATCCTGTGCGTTGGCGTGGCGCTGGGCGTGATCGTGGTCGGCGTCGGTTGCGCCTGGCTGGTCAGCATCCACGATTTTCCCGGGCGCCGCCTGTTTGAATGGGCGCTGGTGTTGCCGATGGCGATCCCGGCGTATGTGATGGCCTATACCTATACCGACCTGCTCCAGTTCGTCGGCCCGGTGCAGAGCTGGCTGCGTGCCACGATGGGCTGGGAGCCTGGCCAATACTGGTTTCCGGATGTGCGCACGGTCGGCGGCGCCGTCGCGGTCTTTGTGTTTGTGCACTACCCGTATGTCTACCTGCTGGCGCGCGCCGCGTTCCTGGAGCGGGCCAGCGGCATGCTGGAAGTGGGCCGCTCGCTCGGCCTTTCCTCGTGGCATAGTTTCTGGCGCATTTCGCTGCCGCTGGCGCGTCCCGCCATTGCGACCGGCGCCGCGCTGGCGTTGATGGAAACCCTGGCCGACTATGGCGCCGTGGCCTATTTCGGCGTGCCGACCTTTACCACCGGGATTTACCGAGCCTGGTTTTCGTTGGGTGACCGGGTTGC
>JANPCW010000871.1:0-5126 GCA_031431155.1 Janthinobacterium sp.
TCGCCGTGGAGGCGCGCCAGTTCTTCGACGCGCTTGTTGTCCAGCATGCCGCGCACCTGGTGGTTCAATCCGAGCTCGCGCAGATAGGCTGCAACCGGCAAGCCGCTGGCGGCGGCCAGGCGTTTGATTTCCTGTTCTTCGCCCGGCAGGACGGGAACCCGCAAATGCCGGAATTTCCTGGTGAATTGAGTAGCGGGCTTTTCCACGGTGTCACCATGCTGGGCGATTGAAATATGCTCCGGCCGTTGGCATCGGCGAGCGCTGTTGCGGACCGCTAAACGGAAGGTGAAGTCTCCCGGACTCGCGGACATTTTGACGTGTCCGCACCAGATTCAATGCGATAAATCGTACCATTAAATGTTCGATTTAATCCTTGTTTTGGATCAAACTGAAGTCACCGAAGAGCGGCAATATATCGAAAAGGCGGCGCAATTTCTTTCAGAGTTTGGAGCGTTGCTGGAAGGGCCGATACTGGCGAGGACCAGTCGGTGCGTTCAATGTGTCGTTCTATTGCGAAGGGTAGATATCATGGGACACAACAGCTATTCGGATGAGCTTTTGAAATGGCTCAAGGAGCAAAATCGGGTGCCGCGAAACATCCACCTGGTGATGTTTCTGAAGGTGCGCGAGGATGTGCGGGCTGCGCTCGTTGCGGGGTATTCGGTCAAGCATATATGGACCTGTCTGCGGAAGGCAGATCGTATCCAATGCAGCTATAGCCGGTTCTTGTTTCATGTGAACTGCATGCGACGCACTGGCAAACCGGCGTTGCGGCCGGCGGCGGCACGTACCGTTGCCCTGGCCGCCGGGCTTGAAAAGTTACCGGAGCCGGGCGGTGCCAGCACGGGCGGTCGGGCACAGGGTGGCGAACCCGTCGCGACTCGGGGCTTCGTTTCCAATCCGGTGCCTGATCTGAAGAAGCTAATCTGACCACTGCCTGCGCACGCGACGCATCGGATTTATTTCGGAGCCCGGTGTTGAAACCGCCTGATGCGGTCCTGGCGCCGCGAAACCCGAACCATCACCAACTCATCGAACGGAGGGGAACATGGAACAAAACGCGCTGGCATCAGAGATCAGGCTTATCAGACTCAAGGAGGTCATGTCAATTTGCGGCATGTCGCGCAGCTCCGTCTACGACGCGATCAAGAAGGGGCAATTTCCGTCGCCGGTCAAGCTCTCCACCCGTTCAATTGCATGGCTTAAAAGTGAAGTCATCGCATGGGCCGAATTGCGCGTCAAGGCCACGCGGGGGAGGGTCGTTGGGAATGCCGCGGGAACCGCTGGGCAACGTGTTCCCGTGTGAACGTGAGGGCCGCGGGTCCAAGAGGAAGTCGTCATTGGCTGTGTGAAGTTCCACCAGGCGGCCTTTTAAGCTGTACCAGCTTGGACTTGACCTGACAGAAAGTGTCGGGTCGAGCCCAGAGTGGTTCGTCGTGTAAGTGGCAGCTACCGACGGCCAAAAATGACAGTTGAGGAGCCGTCCCAGTTTGGCCGACAGATTTTTGGGGGGGGGCGAGCACATGGTCGAAGTGTGTAGGCTAATTTTCCGGGGCAGTTACGAAGATTAGCCAGGTTCCAGTCCGGCCGTCTGTCCAAGCATTGAAGGCAGATGATCGGGCCTCCGCTAAGGCTGCCAGAGAGGAGATCGTGATGTGGTACTGGCTATGCACCATTTCGACGACTACAATCCGTCCGGGACATCGTGCAATCATTTACCCGTAGCCTTCCTATGACCCCCACATTACTGTCGGTCGCCCGATCGTGGTAGAGGACTGGCGCGTGACATGCGGGTCCGCTGGGCGTTCGAGGAAGTGGGACAGCCTTACGACGTTCGGCTTGTTTCGTTTGAAGCGATGAAGAAACCCGCGCATCTCGCGCTTAATCCGTTCGGGCAGATTCCAACCTATGAGGAAGGCGATCTCCCTGTTCGAGTCGGGGGCGATTGTGTTCCATGTCGCGCAGCGCCATGCGGGCCTGCTGCCAGTTGATGCGAATGCCCGGGCGCGCGCGATCACCTGGATGTTTGCCGCCCTTAACACGATGGAGCCCCCGATCGTTGATCGCCAAATCGCCATTCTTCTGGAGGGCAACGAAACTTGCTCCAAGCAGCGTCTGTCTGTCGTCGAGGAACGCATACATAAGCGGCTGGGCCAACTTTCCAGTCGCCTTGGCGATGATGACTGGCTCGACGGTGAATTCAGCGCCGGTGACCTACTGATGGCGACAGTGCTGCGCAGATTGGGGGGTATCAGGCTTGTTGGACGAACATCCAAACCTCACAGCCTACGTCGCCAGAGCCGAAGTGCGGCCCGCGCACAAGCGCGCTTTCGACGCTCAATTGGCAGTTTTCACTGTCGGAGTTACAAGCTGAAAGGCGGCATACTGAGCCATAGACGAGCGCGGTAACTGATGAATTGAAAACGTCCGCAACGGGATCGTTGCAGCCAGTCACCTCGGGCAGCATGTGTCAGATCAGGTCGGCGCCGAGCGTCGATCAAGCAAATAAAATTCGCTCGCAAGCTGCTTTGAAGCGTAAAAATAGGGTGTTTTTCCGTTGTATTTTAATAAATACTCTTGGGGGCATTTTGCGGGGCATCGAATTAGAATAAAAGACGAAAAGTGAGCATCCATGCGGGTTCCAGCCACTAGTTCGAATCACACCGTCCCGCCAGAAATAATGAAAAGCCCCTGTGAAGGGGCTTTTCTGTTTTGCGCTACCCACATTTCTACCCACGCCACTGATTTTGTTGCCGCTGAATATGAACCGGCGGCGCGCACGGCAGGCCCGCCTGCCGATCCGGACGGCAAACTCGAATGGCAGGCGGCAGGATCGCGCTGGTAGTTGCCGCGCCCGAGCCCGCGCGGTCGAGCACGGCCCAGCGCGCTCGATACTTGCTCGACATGCCGTGATCGATCGATCAATCTTGGGCCAGGCTACTGCGTAACAAGCACGATCCTTTCGCCTCAGGTAGCTGCGACGAATCCTGGACGGACCGCGATGCCTGATCAGAGCCCACCATTCGGCGTCGAACGGCGAACCGATCGGTCAGTCGAGCCTCAGCTCGAAACCGGCCGTTTGCGTTATCTATGTCGCGTGGTTACGAGATAGTCCATTCCCGGTACGCAGAGGATAGTTCCCCCTGGTCGATCATCTGGCCTTCCCAGGTGTACTTGCTGAGTGCGCCAGGCTTCCTGGATTTTTCCTTGTTGATCATCAGCTCCAGATTCGAGCGACAGACAGCTTGCGCGATGCCGCCGGCTGATCGGCTTGGGCGAGTTTGCTCGCCCAAGAACTTGGCACTCGACATCGTGACCGCCAAACACGGCCCTAAATCCTCGCTGGCATAGCGCACTTCTCCGATCGCCGGTTTCAGAGACAAATATCGGTTGCAGCAGCCCTAGGGCGGCGCGCGTATTTCAAATGAAATATTAGCGAGGAAGGATTTTAATTTGGCATTGATGGGACGCAATGTTGAGGGAGCCAAACAAATTAAATTGGTCTTAGTAAAAAATTTTTGATTGTCAAGAACTATTAATTTAGCAAAAAGTAACCGAACAAAGCCGTTCTCTGAAAATTTCCCATCCAACGCACTGGAGAAAACTGTGAAAATTCCGCAACGCAAGCTCGTCTCTACCGCCATCGCCCTGGCGCTCGCCGCCGGCGGCGCCAACGCGGCCCTAGAGCGCATGGGCCCGATCAGCTCGGCCCCGTCGATCGGCGGCTATCCCGCCTGGTTCCAGGACAAGACTGGGGTGACGATCGAATTTTGCGATATGAAAAGCCAGGCCGAACTCGACGGCGGCTGGTGCGTCTTGATCCCGCCGGGCCTGTCGTATCCGGAAACCTTCCCCAATGCCTTTTTTGGCGAGCACTTCTACTTCGATGCCGACAATGGGCTCAAGGATCTCGCCGTGGTGGGCGGCTTCCGAGCGCGCCTGGTGATCGCGCTCGAAGCCGCGTTCGCCACCGGCCCGGTGATCGACGGCGATCAGATGACCTTCGGGCGCCACAGGGTATTCATTCCGACCCTGCCGTTCGACGGGGACTACCGCATCATCACCCCGTTCAGCGACCGCTCCTACCTCGACCAGAAGGCCGGCGACCGGATCTTTGAAACCAAGGACGTCGGCATCGCCTGCATCAGCACCTTCGAGTGCACGCTGGGCACCGTCATCGGCCCCTACCTGCTGCCGTCCCCCGTTGCCGGCGGTCCAGAAGTGCCGCCTATGCCCGACCTGCAGGCCGCGCCGGCCGGCACCGACCCGTTCTACGACTTGCTGGTCGCCACTGCGGCACCGACTCCCAATCCGGGTACCGGAAAGCAATATATCTCCGACCCGAAGCGGATTGGACCCGTCACCGGCAGCCCGTTGCCGGACTTCACGGCGTTTAACCTGGATGGCTCATCGGGCTTACGCAACCACAACACCTTCCGCATCGAAGTGCGGGCACCCGCGCTGAACCACGACGGCGCCGTCATTTATGTGATCGACGGCGAAAACAATTTCGCCACCCGCGGCCGCCTGATGACGGGAGCAATTCCCGGCAAGGCCGTGGTGGAGCGTGCCACCTACGGCGCCGACAGCAGCGGCAATGTCACCGGCCTCGACGTGTTTGCCAGCGCTTCCCCCACGGTGCAGGCGCGCATTCCGGCCCAGGTTCAGCCTGTGGCCGTGATGCCTGTCCTGTCCTTCTATGACGTGGCATGCGGCGGCGCGCTGTCCACCGACCCGAACACCGGCGCCGTCACCGTGAATCCGCCGCCGTACGCGGCGCCTGCCGGCATTGCTCACGCCATGGCGCCGACCGAGAGCGACTTCTGGGGGCAAAGCCAGCCGGGCGGCAAGCCGCCATCCCATGTCTGCGTGCAAGACGCGACGGCGCGCAACGCGGCCGGCCAGGTGGTTCCGGCCTATTACCTGAAGAGCGTGACCGACGACGTGACGGTCAGCCTGGCCTCGTTCAACGGGCCGGCCAACGGCACCCTCACGGTCAATGCCGTCTCGAGCGATCCGACGGCCACCCTGACGCTGGCCGGCTATGGCCCGGCCCCGCTCGCCACGCCCGGCGCGGCGGACGGCAAGGGCGCCGGCACCGGCCTCGATCTGGCCGCCAACGTGGC
>JANPCW010000872.1:0-2174 GCA_031431155.1 Janthinobacterium sp.
CAGTTGGGTGCGTCGGAATTACATGACGACCGTAGTGGCAGCGAGGCACTTGGTATGGGCGGTTACAGCGCCAACTGCGCAACGCTCAACGGCAGCATCCAGTTCTAGGGGGCCGCATGACGGTCAACGATATTCCGATGATCGCGTTTTTCCGGCGCGTGCTCGATCCTGTGATCGTGATGGGGACGCTGTACCTGTTTTCGATCGTGTTTGGCGAACCGTTCACCGGCTACCTGATGGTGTTGTCGATCCTTGCGTTCTTCATTTCGTCGGCGGTGTACCAGCATGTCGACCCGTACCGCACCTGGCGCAGCGGCCGGATGCTGGCGTACGCGCGCGACATCCTGGTGGGATGGGCCATCACGGTCGTGATTCTGCTGTTTCTTGGTTCGGCCAGCGGGCTGGCCTATTTGTTCGATGAGAGCGTGGTGCTGGCATGGTTCGTTGCGACCCCGTTCCTGGTGCTTGCGGGCCACTTGGCGGCGCGCAAGATCGCATTCGATCCGGGCAAGGACAGCGAAGTGCGCTCAGTTGTGATCATCGGCGCCAATGAAGTCGGCCTCAAGTTTGCCGCCGCCGTCGAGTGCTATCCGAACCTGTTCATGAGCGTGCGCGGCTTTTTTGACGACCGCACCGCAGATCGCTACCCGGCCGCAATGCGCCACTCGGTGCTGGGCAAGATGAACGACATCGCCGCTTTCGTGCGCAAAGAACACATCAAGATGATCTTCATCAGCCAGCCGATCTCGGCCCAACCGAGGATCTGCAAACTGCTCGATGAACTGCAAGACACCACGGCATCCGTCTATTTTCTGCCCGATGTTTACATCTTCGACCTGATGCAAGCCCGTTTCGACAATGTGGGCGGGATGCCGGTGATTGCGATTCGCGAGACCCCGTTTACCGGGGTGAATAGCACCGTCAAGCGCGCCAGCGATATTTTCCTGGGCGTGCTGATCCAGCCGGTTCTGCTGCCACTGATGCTGGCGATCGCGCTGGCCGTGAAACTGACGTCGCCCGGCCCTATTATTTTCCGGCAGCGCCGCTACGGGCTGGATGGCGAAGAGATCATCATCTACAAATTTCGTTCGATGACGGTGACCGACGACGGCCCCAACATCGTGCAAGCCCGCAAGAACGATCAGCGCGTCACCCGCGTCGGCGCCTTTTTGCGCCGCAGCTCGCTCGATGAATTGCCGCAGTTCATCAACGTGCTGCAGGGCCGCATGAGCATCGTCGGGCCGCGGCCACACGCGGTAGCCCATAACGAACAGTACCGCAAGCTCATCAAGGGCTACATGCTGCGCCACAAGGTCAAGCCCGGCATTACCGGCTGGGCCCAGGTCAATGGCATGCGGGGCGAGACCGATACGCTCGACAAAATGGAAGGACGGATCCAGTTCGACCTGGACTATTTGCGCAGATGGTCTTTATTGCTCGATCTCTGGATCATGCTGCGCACGGTAAAAGTCGTGTTGAAACGGGAAAACGCGCACTAACGGAGCCACGTTGCGCCGGCGCCACTGGCGTAGCAAAGTCAAGCACGAGGGCGAAGTAGCATGCGTTGGTGTTGCTTCAGTTGCGAATTATCATGATAAATGCAATTAATTATAATATTGACAATTGTAATCCGGGGTTGCATAATTCCCACGAGAAATTAGTTTTTTTCTGCATGATCGTTCGCTACATGGCTGGGGCTGACCAATCGGCGCCTATTTCAAATGCATTCTGAAGGAACACACCTTGAACCACCATGCAACGCCACGTGCGGTTAATCTCAAGCAGCCAGCCTCTAGCAAACAGGTGTGCTGCGTTGCGCTTATCGCGCTGGCAGTAGCGGGATTGTCCGGTTGCGGTCAAAAGGAAAAGAAGCCCGGCCAGGCCTTGGCAAGCGTGAATGGCGAAGAAATCACGGTTCTCCAGCTCAATGAGGAGTTGCAGCGTTCCGGCGTCCAGGCGTCGCAACAGGACGTAGCCAGCAAGCAGTTGCTGGAAGCGTTAATCGACCGCCAGCTGTTGCAAAACGAAGCCGCAAAGGAAAAGACCGAGCGCGACCCCAAAGTGATGCAGGCGATAGAGCGCGCCAAGGCACTCATCGTGGCCCAGGCCTACATGCAAAAGCGGGTGGGCAATGTGGCCAAACCGACCCGGGCCGAGGTCGAGGAGTACTTTCA
>JANPCW010000873.1:0-3549 GCA_031431155.1 Janthinobacterium sp.
TGCCGCGCCGCGCTGGCTCAGGTACAGGCCGGCATCGTCGAGCTTGACGATACCGGCGACCAGACCGTAGACCCCGACCGTCATGATGATCGCGATCGTCACCAGCACCGTCACCTGCTGCCCAAACGGGGCGTCGGCTACCGTTCCCAGCGATATGACGATGATCTCGGCCGAGAGGATGAAGTCGGTGCGCACGGCGCCCCTGATCTTGTCCTTTTCCAGCGCCACCAAGTCGACCGTGGGATCGCGAAGCGCCGCCACCAGCGCCTGATGGTGCTGCTCATCCTCTTGCTTTCCGCGCATGAACTTGTGCGCGAGCTTTTCAAAGCCCTCGTAGCATAGATAGGTGCCGCCCACCATCAGCAAGGGCGTGATCGCCCACGGCGCGAAGGCGCTGATCGCAAGCGCCGTCGGCACCAGGATCGCCTTGTTCTTGAGCGAGCCGACACCGACCGCCCACACCACCGGCAAGTCGCGCTCGGCTCTCACGCCCGACACTTGCTGCGCGTTGAGCGCCAGATCGTCGCCCAGCACGCCAGCCGTCTTCTTGGCGGCAACCTTGCTCATCACGGCCACGTCGTCCAAAATGGTGGCGATGTCGTCGATCAGGGCTAACAGACTGGTCGCGGCCATGTTAGCGGCCCCCCTGTACTGGGCACAATTCGGTGGACAATTGAAGGCAAATGCGGCTGCTGACGCTCATGGGTTCCATCGGATGCGAGTGGTGGATAATGATGCTGATATTACCGCACTCCCGGCTCTGGCGTAGCGCCGGCGCGCGCTATAATCGCTGACGCCGGACCCGCCAAAATCTAACCACGATCATCCCATGAGCATGAGCTTCGCCACCTGGATCACTTTTGTTGCCGCCGCCTGGATCATCGCCCTCTCGCCCGGTTCGGGTGCGGTGCTGTCGATGTCGCACGGTCTATCCTACGGGCTCAAAAAAGCCAGCGCCACCATCGCCGGCCTGCAGGCGGGCTTGCTGTTGATATTGTTGATCGCGGGCGCCGGCGTCGGCTCGCTGCTGCTGGCCTCGGAACTGGCGTTCAACGTCGTCAAAACGGTCGGTGCGCTGTACCTGATTTACCTCGGATTCACCCAGTGGCGTTCCCGCGTCGGACCGGCAATGGCGCTACCCGATGGCGCGGCCCTGGCGCAGATGCCGTCATTGAGAAGGCGCATCGTTACCGGATTCCTGACCAACGCAACCAATCCTAAAGGCATCATTTTCATGGTTGCGGTCCTACCGCAATTCATCACGCACGATGCGCCTTTGTTGCCGCAGTTGCTGATCTTGGGCGCGACCATGTGCGTGATCGATACCATGGTGATGCATGGCTATGCATTCCTGGCCGCGTCGATGCAACGCTTCTTTCGCGACCCGCGCGCGATCAGAAAGCAAAACCGCTTTTTTGGCGGGTTGCTGATGGCCGTGGGCGCCGCCCTGTTCTTCGTCAAGCGCGGGGCGCATTCCTGATCACGGCGGAGCAACATTGGTCTCTGGTCGCTGCAGCCTGCGCGATTGTGAAACCCTTTGTAACGTCTGTAGTCAGTGTTGGGCGCGCTGCGTTCTAATTAAGACAGCATGGAAAATTGCTGTCCGATTCGCCCGCCTATCCCATCAGGAACCTGACATGAGCACGCCCATTCTTAAAACACTCGCGCTGCTGGTACTGGCCGCATTTTGTTCGTTGGCGCTGGCCGACGATCCGCCGGGCCGGGTCGGGCGCATTTCCAGCACTCAAGGCCACGTCACCATCAGCGCCAACGAGGGCGAACAAGCCTCAGGCGCCTTGCTGAACTGGCCCGTCACCTCCGATAACGAGATCACGACCGCACACGGCGCGCGCGCCGAGTTCCGGGTCGGCTCGACGGCCGTGCGGCTGGACGGCGACTCTGCGCTGGAAGTCATGGAGCTGGACGACGACAGCCTGAAGCTGCGTCTGCATTACGGCAGCGTCAGCGTGCGCATCCGTAACCCGGACATGCTGCGTGGATTCGAGTTAAACACGGCGCAAGGCCGGGTGCTGATGCAGGAGCCGGGCCGCTTGCGGGTCGATGCCGAGCGCGAGCGCGATACCAGCGTGGTGAGCGTGTTTGCCGGCGTGGCCCGGGTCAATGGCGGCGGCGCCAGCCTGACCCTGCGGGCCGGGAAGCGGGCCGAGATCGTCGACAACGACGTACGCACCGGTCGCGCCGACAGCGATGACTTCGACCACTGGGCCCAGGCGCGCGACGCGAGCGACGATCGCTCCGCCTCGCCGCGCTATGTGTCGCGCGAGATCACCGGCTATGAAGAGCTGGACCGCTACGGCAGCTGGCGCCAGGATGCCGAGTACGGCCCGCTGTGGCTGCCGCGCGCGGTTCCGTTCGGCTGGGCGCCCTACCGCGATGGCCGCTGGGCCTGGGTCGCGCCTTGGGGCTGGACTTGGGTCGACCATGCCGCCTGGGGTTATGCCCCGTCGCATTATGGGCGCTGGGTGCTGGTGGACCGGCGCTGGTGCTGGGCGCCGGGCCGGATCGCGCCGCGCCCGGTGTGGGCGCCGGCGCTGGTCGGCTGGGTGGGCGGCAACAATTGGCAAGCTACGTTCAATGCGCGCGGCGTGCGCCATTCCGCGCCGGCCGTTGGCTGGTACCCGCTGTCACCGCGCGACGCCTACGTGCCGACCTACCGCAGCTCGCAGGAGCACATGCGCCACCTCAATGCCGACCATGGCAACTGGCAAGGGCGCGGCGCACGTGACTACGGGCGCAACCGGCCCGGCAGGTACGACGGTATCACGGTGGTGCCGCACGATCAGTTCAGCACGCGCAACACGGTAGTGGTGCCGCAAGCGCCCAAAGCGATCATTGTGCCCACCATGCTGCAAAACGCGCCGGCCGCCACTAGCGCCCCAGGGCGCATGGTCGAACCGGGCCGTGAGCACCGGGCTAACCGTGGCGAGCGCATCGACCGGGGCGAGCGCAGCGGCCGAGGTGAGCGGGACGACCGGGGTGAGCGTTGGCAGCAACGCGGATCGGTGCAGCCGGCCTTGCCTGCGCCAGCGCCCATCGCAGGACAACCGCCGCCAGCGGCCACCCAGCCAACGGCGCCGATCCAGACAGGAACGCCCAATAACGGCGGCCGTACCGGTTTGCTCGACTCGGGACGCGCCCGTCGCGGGCAGCAGCAACCAGCGCCGGCGCTACCCGCCGCTGTGGCGCCGATGCGCGAGGATCGGTTTGACGCGGATCGTCATGACCGGCGTAATCGTCCGATGCCCCGTGTTGCGGTACCGCCGCTGCAGATAGTAGTGCCGGCGCAACCGGCGCCGCTCGTGTCGGCGCCGCCGGCTGCAAACCCGGTCCAAACTCGCAGGGAACCAGTCGAATTGGAGGTCGCGCCGGGTCAGCGCGAGCCTGGCTCGGGCCGGTTCGGCCCGAGCCGCCCTGACCGGCACAATCGGCCTACGCCCCAATTGGTGACACCGCAGCCGCAAGCGGCGCCGCCACCGCAGCCAGTGCCGGTTCGAGCGGTTACGCAGCCGCAGCCGATGGCAGCCCCAG
>JANPCW010000874.1:0-4053 GCA_031431155.1 Janthinobacterium sp.
GCGCGTGGACGACGGCGAACTGATTCTGGTGGGAAAGTTGCGGGTAAAAGTATTGCACACACCGGGACATACCCGCGACTCGATCTGTCTACTGGCTGAAGACCGCTTGTTCAGCGGCGACACCTTGCTCATAGGCGGTACCGGCCGTACCGATCTGCCAAGCGGCGATCCGGAGGCGCTTTACGATAGCCTGTTCCATCGCATATTGGCGCTTGATTCCGCACTCAAGGTCTGTCCGGCGCACAACTATCATGGGCGTTGCTACTCGACAATCGGCCAGGAAACAGTGGACAACCCGCGTCTGCAGGCACAGGATCGCGCCGCCTTTGTCGACATGATGCGCCACCTGAACCTCACGATGCCGGTGCATATGACGGAAGCACTGCGCACGAACATGAACGGCGGCAAGTCCGTGGCCCAGATGCTCGCTGAGGCTGCGGCGACGGTGCCCTTCATGTCGCTCGACGAACTGAAGTCGCGCTTGGCAGCGGGAGACGACGAGCTGATCGTGCTGGACGTGCGCGAGCGCGATACGTATCGCGATGGGCACATCGCGGGAGCGCGTCTGATTCCGCGCGGCCAGCTCGAGTTGCGCGTCGACCAGGAGTTTCCCGACCCGACCCGGCGCATCGTCGCTTGCTGCGAGTTCGGGCGCATCTCGACACTTGCGGCATCAACCTTGCGCGTGATGGGGTACCGCCGTGCGGTCGCCTTGGATGGCGGGATGAAGGCTTGGCGCGAAGCCGGCTATCCGGTCAAGCCCGGCGATGAACCATGACCAGGTTGCGCTTCACTGCAGCGTCCGCTTGAAGCAATGGCAGGTCAATACAGTTGAAACGACGCATGGCAATGCGCCCGTGAAGCATCGGCCACGGGCGCATCGTTTCAGGTAAAAGCGGTTAAGACGTCCGGGTTATGGCTTGGCCGCTTCCGCTGGCTTTGGGCCTGGTGTAGCGACCGGCATCGGTGCAGCCGGAGCAGCTGGCGTCTGCGCAATCTCGATTTTTGCCTTGCTCTTGGTATCGTCAAGGAATTTCTTCAGGCTTTGCTGCTGCGCTTGTTGGGTCAAGCCGGCCTTGACTTGTTCGAACGGCGGAGCCTGTTTCACGCGCGAATCTTCGAGCAGGATCACGTGATAGCCGAACTGTGTCTTGATTGGTTCTTCGGTAAATTTACTTTTCTCCAGTTTGGCAACCGCTGCGCCGAACTCGGGCACCATACCGCGCGCATCGAACCAGCCCAGATCGCCGCCATTGACTTTCGAGCCGGTGTCTTTGGATTGCTCTTTGGCCAGCGCTTCAAACACTTTCGGGCTCTTTTTCAGCTTGGTGATGATGTCCTTGGCGTCGGATTCTTTTTCAACCAGAATATGGCGCGCTTTGTATTCAGTACCGGCCATCTGGGTCTTGGCCTTTTCGTACTCGGCTTTGAGCATCTCGTCGGTAACGGGATGGGTCGTTAAATAGTCTTGCACGTAGGCGTTGGCAAGGATCGATTGCTTGGTCAGGTCGAGTTGATCGATCACGTCAGGGTTCTTGTCCAGGCCTTTCTTGCCAGCCTCTTGCGCCAGCGCCAGCTGCAGCGCCAGATGGTCGACGATCTCCTTGCGCGCTTCCGGGCTATCTGGCTGGCCTTGCGAACTGCGCTGTTTGGCCAACAACTCGACGCGGTTTTGGTTGATGGTGGTGCCATTGACTGTGGCAGCGATCGACTCTTTGGCGGTGGCGGGCTCTTTGCCTTTCGCGGCGCCCTTGTCGTTACACGCGCTGAGGGTCAGCAGGCAAGCCGCGCCGGCCAGCAAGATTTGGGATTTCTTAAACATCGATAACGCTCCTTATTGAGGGGGGACTGGTTCAAGCATTGGGCAAACGTGGTCGCGCCAAATGAGCTGTCTGAATTGGCATTTTTCAAGTCGGTCCATTGAGCAAAAAAAACTCAACGCAGCCTGTTCTTGAATGGACGAGGCGAATTCTACCTGCGATTTGGTTATCGTGACGACACGTTGTGCCGGCATTAGCCTGGAGCGGGGGTATCGGAAGAGGTCAATCAGGATCGCGCCATCGATCCACAAGCGAGTTTGTCCAGGAAGTGGCCCACCGGACGCTGCTGGCGCTGGCGCGTACGTTAGCGTCTGGATTCGCGCTAATGAAATACTGGAACCAAGCCCTGAATATGTTGCACTTGGCAATACGCGGAGTTCCCGTCACACATCAGTGATTGCTTGAACCAGATTGTCTTAATTGCAGTAAAAGGAACCGGTGAAGATTTATGGGAGCACCAAAGCCGCCGCCTTTGCCCCCAGGTTGAAGGCTGCTCGCCGATTTGGGTTGTCTCAACTTCGAAATATTTACAGATTGACATTGTGCCTCCAGAAGAAATGGCAATGAATGACAGCTCGCAAAGCGAGTCATCATTGGACGGATCCCCGCCCTCCGACTATTTTCCCTTACTCTCGAATCGGGTGGCGCCGGCGGTGAAGGAGATCTTCCACGCGTTGCATTGGGCATCGCATGCTGCGAAGGGGGCGTTGCAGGCGGTCTCGGTGGCGTGTTCATCGCAGGCCGCGAATGGTGCGTTGCAGGAAACTATTTCTACCAAGACCTTCGAGTTGATAATTTCGCCAGATAAGCGGACGATTCTACCTCCAGCCAAGGTCTCTATCGCACGCTGCTGATCTTCACTGATATCCAATGCCATTGGATTTTTTTTCATATATTCTCCACGAATTTAGAAAAGCGACACTCTGGATGGTGAGATGCTAGGCCCGGTAGAGTTACCTCCCGATACTACATGACCCACCCTGATAGCGTTAAAGCGATTGCCAACTAAAGCACCTGAGTTTGACCAAACTCAACTCGGGCACATGTTCTGCCACCGGAAGCTACTCGCCACGGGAACCAAGGTTGAACCGTCATGCCTGTTGCTCGTTAGAAAAATGCAGGGAAAGGCGGCGAAAGGACTAGAGTGTTTAGGTAATCGGTGAAAGCGAGCGCGAGCCATCATGGTGGCCATGACGAAACAGCGCCCCCTCCCGGATCTTTCCAAGCTTTCCGTTGCCGAGAAAGACCGCCTCATTGTTCGACTGCATGCGCGCGTACGCGCCGAAGAAGCCAAGCTCGATATCGCGGAGTCGGCGCGTTGGCGCGTGGAGCGGCCTCGTTTCCTGGCGGGCGAGGCCAACAATGGCAATCGCATTGTGCCGGCAGTGGATGGACAACAACCTTGGTTGGCTGTGCAGTTTGAATCAGCGTTGTCCCGCTGTGGCCAAGTTGCCCTCGCTTGGCTTACTTCGCTTCTCCCAGCAGCAGCGGCTTGAGCGCGCTGTCGACCGGCTTGTCACCGAGCCAGATGCGCAGCACGGCATTGTAGTAATTCACGTCCGGCAGGGCTTCGCTGATCTTCTTCCCGTTCAGCTCGCATTGGGTGCCGCTGCCCGGAATCCAGTCGATGTGCAGCACATCGCCCTTTTTCAAGCCCTCGATCTGGCCGAACATCTCGCCGAATTTGGTGATCTGGCTGACGAACTTGGATTTCTCGGTCTTGTCGATATTGTTGTTCAGACCGGTCATGAAGGCCTGACCGAACTCATCCGAGCTGATTTCGCGCATCATCACCAGTGTCATGCGGCGCGGTCCGTCCACCTTCAGGACCTCTGGAACGCTGTTCTTTTTTTCCGGCAGGTACAGCCCGGCAGCGTAAACCTTGACGATGAACTTGGTGCGCATCCCGGCGCCGTTCAGTGTCAGGTCCTTGCCGGCCACCTTCACGCTGTCCTTGAATTTCACGCCACTCACGTCCGTGGTGGCAGAGGCGCCTTGGGTGAATGCACACGCCAGGAAGGCGCCGGCCAGCAGGGCCTTGAAGTTCAGTGTTTTCATTGCGATCATTTTGTTGTCTCTGGATTGTGATTGAAAAATCTTTACACTGCCGCCTGAATGGCGCGGGTCTCTTGCCTTAACGCACGAACCGGCCGCGCGGTGGACGGCGCCGGTGCGCGCGCCGAACAATCGGCTTCCTGCTCGAGCCTGAAAACGCTGACGACCCGCGCCAGCG